>CAZJLX010000234.1:0-4825 GCA_964546545.1 uncultured Ignavibacteriaceae bacterium
CCGGAATATTACCCAGCCCGCAGACAAACGCGCAAGCCAGCGCAAACAGATCACCCACCCGTTCCGGCTTCATGAATCGATTTCCATCATCAAGCCGGCTTTATGGACCTGATACTGCACGATATAAATCCCCAGCCCGAATAGAAGCAGGGCCATGGCCATAATCTGATTATATGTCGGGTGTATTCCGAAAAATGAAAAAAACATCTCCTCTTCATAATACCGGAAAAATTCAATGATGAAACGGAAAACCGCCTCATAAATAAGCAGCAGGGCCACTATCTGACCAGGAAACGAACGGTTTATCAGACGGTGATGCAAAATAAAAAAAAGCAGGAGACCGTATAGCGAAGTGTACAACTGTGTCGGATGGAGCGGGACTGAACCGAAAATATAATGTGGTATTGAACCATCTGGATAGCATACCCCCCAGGGCAAAGTAGTTTCTTTGCCAAAACAACAGCCGTTTAAAAAACATCCGATTCGGGTGAAAAAGAGGCCGAGAGCTACTGTCGGTGCATAGATATCGTAGGTTTCCAGGACCGAGAGTCGCCGAATTTTGAGATATATATATGAGAACAATATTGCTCCCAAAATGCCGCCGAAGAAATTCAAGCCGCTGATACCGAACTGACCCGGATGAAACGGATTTATAACCGCCAGCCAGTTATGTTGAAATTCTCCAAGGTGAAACAAAACGTACGATAACCGGGCGCCGACCAGAGCGCCGAAAATAAAAACATAAGCGACCAAAACCAGCAGGCCAAAGTCAATCTTTTGTCTGGCGGCGATCCGATAGACATAATAAAGTGCCGCAAAAAAGGAAATCGCCAGCATGACGCCGTAACTTCGTACCGCAATTGGGCCAATATTAAAAAGCTCAGGATACATATTGCATCTAAAATATACGGTTACGGCAACTTGTCAAAGGATTTGAGTGACGAAACCGATTTATTTTTTGTGTCGACCGATCCCGGCCACAACAATTACCATTTCGCCTTTTAATTTGCGGGAACGGGTAACTTCGAGAATCTCCGAAAGCGGTCCGCGAATAAACTCCTCGTGCAGCTTTGAAATCTCGCGTGCCAGACAGGCCTCGCGATCCTTGAGAACTTCAAGCATATCGCCAATTGTCTTTTCAATCCGGTGTGGCGATTCATAAAAAACAAGAGTATGTTCCAGTCCGGATAATTTTTCCAGCCGTTTTTTTCGGGCCGTCGTTTTGGGAGGCAGAAATCCATCGAAAAAGAACCTGTCGAGCGGTAAACCGGAACCGGTCAACGCCGGAATTATGGCATTGGCGCCGGGAAGAGGGCAGAGTTCGATATTGTTTTCAATCGAAGCCCTGATTATACGGTAAGCCGGATCGGAAATGCCAGGTGAACCGGCATCGGTTATCACCGCCACATCGCCGCCCGATTGCAAAACAGCCAGTAATTGAGGCAATCGTTTTTGCTCGTTAAAATCAAAATAACTGATAAGTCTCTTTTTTATCCCGAAATGCGACAATAACCGCCCCGATGTTCTTGTATCCTCACAGGCGATTAACTCGACCTTTTCAAGAATATCCAGCGCCCGCCGGGTAATATCGCCCAGATTGCCGATGGGGGTCGGAACAAGATACAACTTTCCTTTAAATCGATTTTCCAATATTAATCCCGTTAATCGATGATTATTTTATCCGGGATTGGATTCAAACTTAAATCGGCAATTTCCGGTAAATGCCGTTTAAAATAAAAACGATTGAGCAGTTCTATCGTCCGATTAATAAAACTATCTTTAAAACCGGCCTTATTAAGACCATTTCGTTTGGTCACTTTCTGCTCAATCAACAAGTACAGCAATTTATCGACCGATTCATAATCCAGCCCAAGTTCACTCTCGTCGGTCTGACCCGGCCATAGATCGGCGGTTGGGGCTTTTTTTAGAATCTCTTCCGGTACATTATAATATTTTGCCAGTGAACGCACCTGCGTTTTATATAACATTCCAATCGCATTGACCGAACAGGCGACATCACCGTACCAGGTTCCGTACCCCAAACAAATTTCAGTCCGGTTCGAGGTTCCCAATACCAGATAGCCTTTCTCCAGCGCCTTATCAAAAAGAATCGACATCCGCTCTCTGGCCATTTTGTTTCCGGCCCGCACCTTATCCACTTTTTTAATATCCGGGAAATAGGCATCGATCATCGGGCTGATCTCAATTTTTTCGGTTCTGATTTTAAGAAAATCAGCCACTTTTTGGGCGTCATTTAATGATTCTGCCGACGACGAACGGTACGGCATTTTCATGCCCAGGACGTTTTCACTTCCGATTGCCTTAACTGCAATCGTGGCGGCCAGGGTTGAATCGATACCGCCGGAAAGGCCAAGAATATAACCTTTCAGGCCTGACTCGCTGATTTTATCGGCTAAAAATTTTTCCAGAAACTCGCACGTCTTTTTTTCATCGATATGCATAAAACTTTATATCTCCTTTTTTTAATTGAAATATTCAAAAGGACAAATGTCAACTATTAATATAATTTAAGAATTTAAGGACTATTGACAGGCCGGTTTCGGATTTATATATTCGGTAAAGATTATTCATTAATTCATTGCGAGGCAATACATGGCAGGAGTAAACAAAGTTATTCTTATCGGGAATCTTGGCAAGGACCCTGAATTGCGCTATACGCCGGGGGGGCAGGCGGTCGCTTCCTTTTCTCTGGCGACCTCTGAAAAATGGCGCGATAAGGACGGTGTCATGCAAGATAAGACAGAGTGGCACAATATTGTCGTCTGGGGACGTCAGGCCGAAATCGCCAAGGAATATCTCGCCAAGGGTCGTCCGGTTTATCTTGAGGGTCGAATTCAGACACGGTCGTGGGATGACAAGGATGGCAACAAACGTTACACCACCGAAATCGTCGTTCAGCGGATGCAGTTCCTCGGCGGCCGTGATCAAGCCGGCAGCGGTGGCGGAACAGGTGAGGGCAAACCGCCGGAACCACCTCCGGCTAATGATATAAGCGGCGAGGATGACGATCTTCCGTTCTGATTTAGTCAATATCGTTGATAATGGCTTGTTGATGAAATAGGGTGACTCCTTTTTCGCGATTAAATGAATAAAAATAAATATTTGGGCGATTCCATGGAAGGCCGGAAAAGCAACGACAATAAATATATATTGGCTTTCCTTTTGTCTTTATTTGCGCTTCTTATCATGCGTAATGCCTGGATATGTGATGATGCCTATATTACTTTTCGTACGATTGATAATATTTTAAATGGCTATGGCCCGAACTGGAACATTGCCGAGAGGGTACAAGCCTATACCCACCCGCTCTGGATGTTCTTAAATATTATCCCTTATGCAATAATCGGGCATATCTATTTTTCATGTTTGATAGTATCGATATTATTTTCGGTTCTGGCCGTCGGCTGGTTCGCCTTTAAAATCGCCGATAACGGCTGGATCGCGGCTTTTGGCATCGCCGCCTTATCGACTTCGTTTGCTTTTGTCGATTATGCCACCTCCGGTCTGGAAAATCCACTGACCTTTTTTCTTCTGGCGCTTTTTTTGTATGTTTATCTGAAAAAAGAGATTAATCTTAAAAACCTGTTTATTCTTTCATTTCTGACATCGCTTGTCTTGCTGAATCGTATGGATACAGCCTTGCTAATTATACCGCCGTTAATTTATTCTATCTGGAAACTCAGAAGTTGGAAGACATTGCTTTTGGTTTTGGTGGCCTTATCACCGTTTTTTCTTTGGGAGATTTTTTCGCTTTTTTATTATGGCCTTTTATTTCCTAACACCGCCTACGCCAAACTGTCGACCGGTCTTAGTATGTTGTCTCAGGTCAAACAGGGGATGGCATATCTGATCAATTTCATCGGTGTCGATCTGCCCGCCGCATTGGTCATTTTGACAGCATTAATATTTACTATAATGAAACGTAACAAAAAAACGCTTACCCTGACTCTTGGTTTAATAATAATGCTGGTGTATATCATCCGCATTGGCGGATGTTTTATGGCCGGACGGCATTTCACAGCACCTTTATTGGTTTCGGTCATTTTGCTCTCATATCTTTGCGAAATGTTGCCCAAAAAAACGCCGGTGGTTCTATTGGCCGCAATGATAATTCTCGGCATTTCCATGACCCACTCACCGATCAATTTTAAAACGTACGGCGATCCTGATCAGGAGCCAATATTTTTTAACAGCAAAATCGCCAATGAATCCGCTTTTTATAGATCAACCAACAGCCTGATCTACTATGACTGCAAAGCCGATTTTTGGCCCTCGCATGTTTGGGCCAGAGATGGTTTTAAGGCCGGACAAGGAAAAGATTCGGTTTGTATTTATGAGACAATCGGTATGATTGGATTCTATGCCGGTCCGGATTTACATATAATTGACAAATACGCTTTGTGCGATCCATTGCTGGCAAGGCTGCCTGTCTCCTTGTCGACGGCTCCTCGTATCGGTCATTTTAGAAGGTTGATACCTCCAGGCTATAAAGAGACATTAGAAAGTAACAAAAATAAAATTGCGGAGAAAGTAATAGCTGAATATTATGATAAACTGAAGATAATAACTCGAGACGAATTATTTAGCTGGGCCAGAATAAAAGAGATCATTAAATTTAATCTGGGCAGGTACGATTATTTAATCGATGAATATTCAAAACCACATCTTATGAAAGTATCATTATCAAATATAAACTCACCTAAAGAAGAAAATCTGAGTTGGAAGGCGCTCGGGAATCTTATAATTGATACGACCGGTCTGGAGGTCGATCTTGATTCGGTTTACCATAATTCTCGAATAGAAA
>CAZJLX010000235.1:0-4813 GCA_964546545.1 uncultured Ignavibacteriaceae bacterium
CCCAATGCGACGACAACGTAAACGATTGTCACAACGATGATAGCAGACAACACCGCGCGGGGCAACGTCTTCTCCGGTGTATCAATGTCATCATAGTCGTAGGTCAGCAGTTGAAAACCCTCATAGGCCATGAAAACTGACGCCGCACCGAACAGCGCTGCGCCGATTCCGCTGTCGGACACGCCCCGCGAGAGCATCTGCGGGTCCCACTGCGCAAGTCCCCAACTCGCCAACCCTACAAGCGCCGCCAGTTTGAACCAAACGAGAAGTACCTCAACACTGCCGGCCTCACCGACTCCGCGCAGGTTCAGTCCAATAAACAGCGTCATAATGGCAAGGGCGGCCACACGTGGGAACCAAAGTCCCAGACTCATAACGTGTCCGAGGTACTGCCCAAAAGTGAAAGCATATACGGCATTCGTGAGCACGTATCCAACGATAAGCACCCACGAAAGGCTGCCGGCGAATCCCTCCGCATTTATTTCGCGGAGAAACGTGAATGCTCCACCCCCTTCGCCGTAATGGGCAGCCAGTTTCACATAGCTGTACCCTGCGGCCAGCGCGACAAGACCGGAGGCTATGAAACTGAGCCATGTCAATGCACCGGCTATTCCGATAACCACACCGAGTGTCGAGAAAATGCCGCCACCGACCATGCCACCTACGGCCATCGACCAAGTGGCATTGAAACCGAGCTTGGATCGAGGATGATTCACATTAAAGCACTTCCACGCCCTAAAGTACAGTTACCCACGACCCGTGGGGCGATATTCAGGGTCGCTTATCGTCTGTTGCCATTCATCAAACAAGATAACCCCGCCGAATGCCCGAGTCAACGAGTAAAAGCGGGGAGGGTTATACGAATTTCGCAACTTTTTGCATGTTAATAAAACTAATAATTAATCACTTGTATGGCTGCAGAATCCTCGGACTTTCTAATCGTTTATTCCTGTTATGCTTACGTGCAAATGCGGAAGAAAAGGTCAAAATCCTAAGATTGATAGCTTCGGACTATGTGTGAACGGGCAAAGTATAGGTGCCGCAGACAGGAAGCCGTTGATTTATCTGGAAAATTCGCCTGACCATATAAAAAGCGGCCCCAATATCACTCTCCTCAAACTCCGGTCGGAGTTGTCTTTTGAGTGCACTCTGCTTACTTCATCATGGCCCGTACGCTTTGGAAAGTAATCGGTTAAAGGGTCGCGCGTTGTAGATTGACCGGGAGGCTGCTGTCCTGCCCCGGAGGCTCTATCGTTTGGAACTTGACATTCGCGCAAGTTGAATTATCTTTTAGGTGTTGATTGCAATCAACCGCGTACGCGGTGATGACGGGCGGTTGCATATTTAAATGGAGGAAAGATGCGATACATTGTCCTGACGATTTGTCTGGCGATTTTATTACCGGCAGTGCTCTTCGGACAGTCGGCGCATAGTATAGCACTGTCCAGACAGATTCTATCCGATACCGCCCAGTACCATGGTTCGAAAGTGCTTACTTTTGCCAAACCGGCCGCAGGAACCGTCACTGTTCCGCCGCAATGGACCGCCGTTGAAACGGCGGTTATGGTCGAAAATCCACGGCTTCAACAGGTTGTCGTCGTGCGATTCAAAGATAATCGAAGCGTAGTCGGTTATGCGGTGGCCAACGATGGAAGGACGGTGTTTGACTCGACATCGGTATTGCATTTTCACCCCAGCGGCGATCGGCAGATTGCCGATTTTACAATCACTGTACGACCAAAAGAAAATACCGATACCACCGGCGAGCATTTCGCCTGCAAGATATTCCTTTCCAATAATCGTGTTATTGCCCGTCTTGCGGAGTGCCGGGAAGGAACTCTTCAATTTAGAAATCGGGATTACGGTATTCGTATATATGCGCCATCAATAAACAATCCATTTTATAACCTGTCATCCGATGCTGTCTGCCTGATTGACATGAACCGCGATGGCACCTATTCATGGAAATGGCGGATAAATGATTTGGATGGAACTATCATCTCTTCCGAGCGGGTCAAGTTGACCAAGCCATTCAATGTTGATGGACAAAAACTTAAAGCGGTGTCAATAGACTCCGCGGGCACGGTATTCACCTGCTCTGATTATCTCGGCGATACGGCAGCGATTGTCGGTTTTTTGGCGCCAGAATTTTCCGTTGCTGATTTGGCTGGTATCACCCACACTCTCGCTGATATGAAGGGTCGTGTTGTGCTGGTGACCTTCTGGTCTGCCAGATGTCCCTACTGCGAGAAAATTAGGCCGCGACTGGATACACTTGTTTCGCGTTACGACACAACTCAGTTCCAAGCGATAAGTGCCACTGTTGATTCGAATAGAGTAGCGATTACGAAATTTCTTCAAAATAAACCGTACGGAGGCATCATCGTTCCCTATACCGAGCCGCTATGGAAAATGTATAATTCCCGTAGAACGACTCCGGTCTATTATATTATTGATTGGGACGGCTCGGTAGTATTTTCAGAAACGGGCGCATCCACGTTTTCAATAGTTGAACGAATTATTGGCAACATGCTTTCGAATGAACGATAAAGCATATTTGACTGCTTCAAAGCAATCCCGCGTCGAATAATAGGCCACGTAATAGGATTGGACAAATAAACGATCCGCTTCTGTTGGCAGATTCTGTTTAAGTCAGTAAAAAGGGTCGCCGTCATCATCATTGGGGGTTGCAAAAGGTGGTGTGGTCCCGATGACAATCGGGATAGTCAAAACGAACAGGCGGACATAAAAGGCGGCCTGGACATCGCTCTCCCCAAACTTTTGTGGAATTCGATTTTAGTGCTAAAGTGGCTTATTCTACTGCAAGCTGAAGGCGTTGGGAGATAATAGAATAGATGTCTCAAGTATACTGCATCTACACAATTACGACAATGAAAATGGTACCCCACCCACCCTTTGTATAATCAGGTTGGAAAGAAACGTCAGTTGAGAGGGAACAAATAGACTTTTATGAACCGTTGGGGTTGTCTCGCGAAAACAAGCCTTTTTTCTCGATTACATAAAACGTAAACAGAATTCCTTTGATAATTATAATGTCATATGTTAATATGCCCATATGGACATCTAACCATAACTAATAAGGTTTAGGAAGTATGAAAAAAAAAGCTACAAGTGACCTTCGCGCCCAAGCTAGGGTTCTTAAAACGCTTGCCCATGAATCCCGGTTAGCTATTGTAACTCGTTTGGCTGAGGGCGCATGTACAGTCGGAGAGCTTATCTCAATGATAGGTGATGATCAGTCAACTGTTTCTAAACATCTGACTGTATTGAGGACTGCCGGTATTGTCGACGATGAACGTAAGGGCCGAACAGTAGAATATCGTCTTGTAATTCCATGTGTTGTGGAATTCTTAAATTGCGCCGTAAGGGTTATCCAGGAACGGCGAAAGGTGCATTAGCATGCGCTGATTGGGTTGCATGATTAAAGAACAGAAAAAGGAATGAAATCATGAATGATATGGATCACTTTTTACGAAGTATGACTTTTGAGTTTTTTGGGGCGGGGCAACATAAAATCGAGATGGAAAAACTGCTTACAACGGAAAGGGCGGTCTTCTTGGACCTGCGTGCCGTCACCGAAGTGGAGTCTGTGCAGTTCAGGCTCGAACATCATATCGAAGTGTTACATATTCCGACCGACGAGATACCAGACCGCATTGGCGAGATCCCCCGAGACAGGACAGTCGGCATATTCTGTTCGGCGGGGACCAGATCGGCTATCGTCTATGCATATCTTCGCTCCAGAGAATACGAGAACGTACGCATTGTGTTAGGTGGATACGAAGCCGTCACTGATCTGCTATTGCCCGGGAGATTACTGAAGCACATAAAGACGAAACCGATTCTTGAAAGCAGGAAGTCTGGATGCTAAAAATCACCATAGTTTCCCTTTCTATCTTTGCCTTGGCTGTTGTGATGACCATGACTGGGCGCGGTGGTGGAAATTTTTATGTCCTTACCCTTGTGCTTGCCGGATTGCCAATGCACGAGGCCGCGACAACAGGACAGCTCGTGCTCTTCACGACAGCAATCGCGGCTACAGCCATTTTCAGAAGAGGGAAAACCCTATCGGTGCCGCTTGCATTGTTTCTTGGTGCGTTGACTGCAAGTATGGCCTTTGTAGGTGGTATTGCAGCCCACCTTTTCAGCGGTGGAGAATTGAAAATAGTCTTTTCCATACTTCTGGCGCTTGCGGGTATTGCTATGTTTTTCACTGCGGGAGAAACCAGGAAAGAGCCTAGCCCAATGCGTTGTTATTGGAATCTGAAAAGCGGAGATGACCTTTATGTCATAAACCTGTGGATAGCTGTACCCATTGCGATGGTTACCGGGTTCTTCTCGGGAATGGTCGGTGTCTCAGGTGGATCGTTCCTCGTTCCGCTTATGGTGTTAGCGTGTGGTGTACCTATGCGTATTGCCGTAGGAACAGCATCGGCGATGGTAGCGGCTACCGCATTCGCTGGTTTCACCGGGCACGCATTGCACGGGAGTTTCAATCCTGCGTGGGCTATACCGATTGCTGTTGTGACAATCTTCGGCGGCATTTTAGGTGGAAAGATTGCTCTTAAAACGAAGCCAAAATATCTGAAGACACTTTTTGCTGTTACCACGCTCATAGCGGCGCTACTCATGCTTGTGAACTCTGGCATTGGTAAGTGATTTGCAGGGTGTATGAAGACAGAATTGAGTTTGTCGAAAATTTGCCGAGATTGAGGTATGCACTTTTCAGGTGATTGTAATTGATTGATGATTAAGGGGATATATCAAAGCGGGGATTGTTATACGAATTTCG
>CAZJLX010000236.1:0-4767 GCA_964546545.1 uncultured Ignavibacteriaceae bacterium
CGATCCTTATATAAATTAGGACAATAATAGTCAATAATTTGTTCCCGGCGATTTCATATATCGTTTATTATTCCGACAATGTTATATAAGAAACAGGCTCAATTGGCGAATACTTGACTTAAATGGTAACTTGTGTTATTTTATCAGGTTATAAACATGCGGAGAGATATGAAGATTAATTTTATTGACCTTAAAGCACAATATGAATCGATTAAAGATGAAATCGACGCCGCCCTGGCTGAGGTAATATCGACCAACAGCTTTGTCTTGGGTCCGTCGGTGGCTAGGTTTGAGGATAATTATGCCCGGTTTTGCGGCACCAAATATTGTATCGGTGTTAATTCAGGGACCTCGGCGCTCTTTATGATTCTCAAGGCCCTTGAAATAGGCGACGGCGATGAAGTAATCATTCCGGCCAATACCTTTATCGCCACCGCTGCGGCGATAACATACAGCGGCGCGATTCCGGTTCTGGTCGATGTCGATCCGGATACTCGCAACATAGATTTAAATAAAATCGAATCCGCGATTACCTCACGAACCAAAGCGATTATGCCGGTTCATTTATATGGTAATATGGTTGATATGTCGGCAATAAATTCGATCTGTAAAAAACATCACCTGTTGGCCATCGAGGATGCCGCTCAGGCGCAGGGAGCCAAATTTAAAGATAAAACAGCCGGATTTTTTGGTCTTGCCGCTGGATTTTCATTTTACCCGGCCAAAAATCTGGGTGCTATGGGTGAGGGGGGAGCGATTACGACCTCCGATGATTCCCTCGACGAAAAACTCAGAAAACTGCGCGATCATGGCTCGTTGAAAAAGTATTATCATGATATAATCGGCTATAATACACGGATGGAAGGATTTCAGGGAGCGGTCTTAAATGTCAAATTGAAATATCTTGATAAATGGAATAAAGAGAGAAACCGTGTCGCTCAAACTTACCGGGAATATCTGGACGGTTTACCGGTAAAATTTCCGGCCGAATGTGACAATAATTTTCAGGTCTATCATCAGTTTGTAATCGAAACCGATCGGCGGGACAAGTTGCAAAAATATCTGGCCGATAATGGAGTTCCGACTCTGATTCATTACCCGATTCCGATTCATAAACAGAAAGCCTTTATCGATGCCGGATATTTGGCCAAAACCGCATATCCTGTGACCGAGAAACTGGCCGCTTCCATTCTCTCACTGCCGATTTATCCCGAATTGCCGGATGAGTCAGTGAAATATATTTGCACAAAAATAAAGGGTTTCTTTGAGTAGTCTGATTTCAAAAGAACTGCCGGTCAAAAAGGAAGCCCTGCTTTTTATTATATTGACCGTCACTGCTTTACTTCTGCGGATCAATGATCTGTCCGCCGATCCGCCGATTGGCCTTTCATTCAGTCAGGGAATATACACCGATCCGGCGCAGTACATCTCGTATGCCCGAAATCTGGTCCACTGGGGTTCCTTTAATCCGCTGCATGATTTTCGTCTTGTATTTTTCCTGAAATCTGTCACGACAGTTGTATCGTATCTGGTTTTTTCTCTGTTTGGCGTCGGTTATATGCAGTCGAATATGGTGGGGCTGGTTTTTTCTTTCCCGTCTATGATTCTGTTTTACTTTATTGTCCGCAAAGCGGCCGGTAATCTTGCTGCACTTTTTTATCTGATATTTATATTTTTCGATTATGGCCAGATATTTTTCGGGCGCCTTTCATTTCTTGAAAATGGCATGATTTTTTTCGCCCTCTTATCAACTACCTTACTTTTCTACGGACAGAGAATTTATGCTCTCCTTTTAAGCGGGCTTTTTCTGGCAACCGGTATCTTTTTCGGCAAAATAATAGGCCTGATATTTCTCTTTCCCTTTACCTGTTTCGCAGTGTATCAGTATTTTTATGAATATCGTGATAATACCGCCGGTTTTTTAAGACGTTATATTCCGTTTGTCTGCGGTTTTCTGGGCATCTTGATATTCTGGTATTTTTACAGCTACCGCCCGGCGACCGCCTCGGTTTCCGGTTATGTCCAGGAGCAGGCGCTGGCCCTGTATGGGACTCCCGAAGCTTTGCTTTCATTTGATAAATTCATATTTAATATGCTCTCTTTCGGCGCCAAAAGCAGGCTGTTTATCCGTATGCCGGTTCCGGCCCTGCTGTGCTGGGGGATGATGGCCATATTTTTCTTTAAAATATCCCAAAAGGAAAACTGGAAAGAACGGCTCGGCGGTATGTCGGCGGGTCTGGTTTTTTTGATTGCGATGGTGATAGCCGCCTATGGTTCCCTTATGATCTGGAACTATCGTCCGCCGCGATATCAAACGATGCTGATTTATCCAATCTGCGGCCTCGCCGGCGCTTTTGTCTATCATATATTATTCGGGGACAGGTCTTCGATTAAACGTCGCTGGTATGTCCCGGCTGGATTACTAATATTCGTTTTTATGGCCATTCCAATTTATCAACTTATGGGTCCGGCTTTTAAATATCTGGAACGCCCCCTCTATTATGTCGAATCAAGATTGCTGATTTTTGGAATGTCTTTTCTTCTGAGTCTACTGGTAATATTGCTTCTTAAATATGTCAGAATAAGCGCTTTACGACCGCCGCCCTGGTTTAAATATGGCATCGTTATCATTGCCGTTCTGGCTACGGTTTTGCCGCATGCCCGATTATACTGGAAATGGTCGGTGGCCAAAACTTTCAATACCGTTAATATTGCCCACGACCTGGCGCAGATTATCTCACCTGAGGCGATTGTCTCTGGTCCCTATGCGGCCGATCTGACGCAGGACAACCGAATACGAAATCTGATTCATATGTTCGGGGTCGCAACGGTAGACAGCGCCTTTTTCAAAAAATATCCGATTACTCACCTGTTGATAGATAAGCCAAATGCTACCGCGGCCGCCAAACAGTACCCGAATATAATGAAACGGGCCGATCTCGTCGGGCAATATTATATGCCGACCCGACCGGTTCATCTTTACCGTATTGCAGGAGTCACAGGCAATGTTCTGGCTGATAATTATATTCTCTCCGATTATGAAATGTGTCGCCATTTTTTCCGCAATAATCAGATAGACTCAGGTTATTATTATCTCAATAAATTCCTGAATGAGCATCCCGAAAACCATGCCGCCAACTTTTTTGCGGCCGAAATCGCGCGAGAGAAGGAACAGCTTGAAACAGCCATTGACTTCATCGGCCGGGCCATAAATTTTTCCCCCACCGATTTCTACTTGCGTCTAAGGTTGGGCGAGTACTATATTAAAATGTATAAAAACAGTAAAAATACCGACTATATGAATAAGGCCAAAGCTGAATTTGATATGGCGACCAAATTTAATCCTGATTCGAGGCGACTGAAAAGAGAGATAGATAATCTCCTGAAAGGAAAAGAACGAGGCGAGTTTGAATAACCTTATTTCAGTAATTGTCCCGGCTTACAATGAAGAGGGCAACATCGATGAGTTCAGCCGTCTTTTTGATGAGATGGCTAAAAACTCGGAATATAAATTTGAACTTATTTATATCGATGATGGTTCCACTGACAATACTTTCCAGAAAATAGCCATTGCCGCCGAAAACTATGATTTTATCCAATACCGGCAGCATCCCTCCAATATCGGCCTGACCGATGCCTTAAAAACCGGCTTTACGGCTTCTTCAGGGGGTATATATGTTTTTTATCCGGCTGATTTGCAATATCTGCCGGAAGATATTCCGGCTCTGGTCAAACCGATAATAGACGGGGCCGATGTCGTTACCGGCTGGAAACAGGGACGCTATAACAAAAGATTCGTATCCTCGGTTTATAATTTTATCTCGCGGAAAATATTCGGTCTGAGGGTCCACGATCTTAATTCGGTCAAGGCTTTCCGGGCCAATGTTGTCAAGGATATGTTTCTTCGCCGAGACTGGCACCGCTATATCATTCCGATGGCCGCCGATCGCGGATTTAAAATAGCAGAAGTGAAAATCCCGCTTTACGAACGGCGCTGGGGGAGTTCCAAATTTTCCATCTGGCGCATCCCGGTCGGGGTTCTCGATATGCTGGCCGTCAAAACGCAGATATCGCTGTTAAAAAAGCCGTTTCTCTTTTTTGGCACCCTCGGTTCGATATTTTTTACGATCGGTATTTTGATCGGCCTGGTTGCGATTTATTTCAGATTTGTCGAGGGGGAAGGGTATCGGCCGATGCTCTATCTGGTGATCTTACTGGCCGGATTGGGTCTGGGTTTGTTTGTCCTCGGTTTTTTGGGTGAGGGTATGGCTGCTATCAGAGAAGAGCTGGCCGCGGTGCGGAAAAAAATTAATGATCTTACCGATAAAACCGATGATTAATCCGGATTCATCCAATATCAGTCGATAAAATATTAAGGAAAAATTAATCTCCAGAGCATTATTGGATGTAAAATAAAAACAGGAGTAATACGAATTTGGCCGAACAGGTATAGTTGACAATAAAACTATTGACATTATATTGTCGCTTTGTTTGAAATGATTTGGATAGGTTTCAGATGAACGAAAAGAATGAAAAAAAAGCCTTGGTAATTCTTCCCACCTACAACGAAAAAGAAAATATTGAAAAAATAGTACCGGAAGTTTTAAGCCAGGATAAACGAATTCATATTCTGATCGTGGACGACAATTCTCCCGACGGAACCGGTCAGATCGCCGACCGGATGTCATCCGAAAACAATAAAATATTTGTTCTTCATCGGGAAGTAAAAGAGGGCCTGGGGCGGGCTTATCTTGCCGGATTTAAGTG
>CAZJLX010000237.1:0-4756 GCA_964546545.1 uncultured Ignavibacteriaceae bacterium
CGGCGGGCCGCTTCAAGCTCACACTCTTTCATAAGTCTGAGCCCGTACCCTTTTGCCTGAGATGTGGGATCGACAACGATGTTATAAAGTCTGGCGCTTTGGTGCGACTTGCGCCACAAAACACAGGCGGCTCCGACGACCGATGACTTGTTCTCTATTATAAATGTCGTGGCCCGAGAGCGTGTCAGTAAATAATCAATCTGGTCTTCCGTGAAACGATCGGTTTTGAACGCCAGTTCCTCCAGCCTGACCAGAACCTCAAGATCGGAGACGGTGGCAAACCTGATGCGATCTTTGTGTGCCATATCAATCCCTCGCCGAGAGGAGATACCGAATCAGTCGTTCATATAATTCGCCATTTATCTGATCCTCGTCTCCGGCATTAATGGTCGGATTATCGTTGACTTCAATTACAATATATTTATCACCCACCTGTTTCACATCCACGCCATAAAAACCACGACCGATCGTATTGGCGGCACCAATGGCGCATTCAATCAATTTGGCCGGTGCCTTATCGAGCGGGATGGCATTGACACCACCATCGATAACTCTTCCGCCGGTAGTGTGTGTCAATATTTTCCAATGCCTTTTTGGTATAATATACTGGCAGACATAAAGCGGCTCACCGGCAAGGACGCCAACCCTCCAGTCGAAAGATGACTTTATAAAGCGCTGAACGACAATACGGTCGGCGCGCCGAAGGAAATGCTTGGCAATATCAAGGAATTCCTTTTCATTTTCCGCTTTCTCAACATACATGGAGAAACTGCTGTTGGGAGCCTTCAGAACGACTGGGATATTCAGTTCTGCCAAATGTCGTTTAATTAGGTCATCGCTGATTTCATCCCGTTCTATAACTCTGGTTTCAGGTATGGGAATGCCGCCCCGTATCAGATGACGATACATACTGATTTTATCGCAGCAAATACGAATAGAATCGGGGTCATCTATAACTCTAATACCGTGCAGTTCAGCGGTACGCGACGCGACGTACGCCGAATTTAACGGATCGGTCAGCGCTCTGATAAAAATCGCGTCATACTCCGGTATTTTATACATATCGGGACGAAACAGAAAATCGGCGCGGTGCCCCTGTTTCCGAGCTTCCTGACTGAGGCGCATCAGCGCGTTCATCTCTCTCGAACTGGATATGTTATAACGCTCGACGTATATTCCTAATTGTCCCACGTCACCTGCTCCTTAATATATTTTATCTCACGGGCACGCAGGTCGTCTATAAACAACGGCGAAATATCGCTTAAGAGGTATTCATTATTCCCGGTCAGCACCAATCGCACTCGAGCCAGAGGAATACTGAAATTCTCCCAAATGGCTCTGGAGACATCCCGATATACCGATTGAACCGACCATCCCAGAACTGAGCGAAAATAGACAACCCGGCCACCCGGTGGAATCTGCTGACAACAGACGGCATAGGTAAAATTGCGGGTCAGAGATTTGGCAATACTTTTGGCTCTGCCGGTCTTAAGAACGATTCGCCCCTTCAGGCTGAAAGGATTAACCGGATCGACGATAACGGGAGGGTCAAAATGGCCATTGCTGAGACAGTATTCGGGGACCTTCAGGCCCGCCAATATGGCCTTTTCCAGAAACAGCGGCGGCACATAGGCATCAAGCATCTCCTTGCAGGAGGGGCGAATTTCTTTCCCTTCATTCTCATAATCCTGAGAAATATAATAGGCGCGACCAAGATAATCATAGTTGCCCCCCAGGTTAATAAATCCGGACTCCCCCCGAACCACGCCAACATAAGAGGCCTCTTTATGACCTGCACCGAGCCGTGGTCGGCCTTTTTTTGATGATGCTCTGCTCAACGGCATCTCTCCTTTTCTGCCAAAAACATATTCATCATTCGTTATTAAATTCTTTTATTATTTGCCTTCTTTATGACTTCCGGGCAGGCGAGACCGACCAGCTCTGTATTGATTTTCCTCCCATCGCTGTTTTATATCGTCCAATTTATGATCCAAACCATAAGATATAATATACGTCTCTTTTTTGAAAATCAATTACTTCCGAATATTTTTTTGGGGCGGACTAAAGACAAAAGGCCGTATGACTGTATCGCTATAATATATGGAGGATATCAAGTTACGATAGTTTAGGAAATATTTCTACCCGTCGCTTTGCTCCCTTCATTTCATTCCGGATCCATGACAGGGCTTAGATTGCTTAAGGGAAGTCAAAAAACCGCCTATGATTTAAATGGTAAGGCGTATTCCGACTTCAATAACCCGATCTTCCGGTATTTCGAAATAGGCGGAAGCATCGTAGGCATTTCTCGAAAGAAAGGAAAAAAGATGTGCTCGCCAGCGGTACATATGGCGATTACCATTTACAATAAGTTTTTCCCGACCCAGAAAGAAACTACTCTCCTGCAAAGGCACATCCAGACCCTGACCCTTCGCCAGAGCCAGGATTCTTGGCACGCTGGGTGACTCCATGTATCCATAGAAGGCAGTTATCTGAGAAAATCCCGAACCGAGTTCCACGATATTCAACTTATCATTATTGGGCACTCGCGGAATTTCCAGCAATGAAAAATTGAGCAAAATAACATTTGAATGCAGCGATTTAAAATGCTCCAGATTATGGGTCAGGGCAATCGGAACATTCCCGGGATGACCTGTTAAAAATACGGCATATCCCCTGACACGCTGGATATTTTCATCGGTAATTCTGTCCTTAATTTCCGCAAAGGGTCTGACCAACTTAAATAATTGCTCGGAGAGAATAATGCGCCCCTGTTTCCAGGTAGTCATTATCATCATGGCTATTATACCCAGGACCAGCGGGAACCATGCACCATGAAAAATTTTACTTATATTGGCTGAAAAAAATGACATATCCACGATCAAAAAGATCAGGACCGGAATACCGGCTGTCAAAACTCCCCATTTCCATTTTTCTCTGGCGATCACATAAAACAGCAGAGATGTTATGAGCATGGTGGATGTCACAGCGACACCATAGGCCGCGGCCAGTTTGCTTGATGATTGAAATCCAAGCACCAATGCCAGAGTGGCGATCATCACTAACCAATTGACACCAGGAATATAAATTTGGCCGAAATGTTTTGTCGAGGTATGAATTACTTTCAGTCTCGGCAAATAGCCCATTTGTATGGCCTGTCTTGTCAATGAGAAGACGCCCGTTATGACCGCTTGTGAAGCAATAATTGTGGCACAAGTGGCAAGTATCAGCATCGGTATCATCGCCCATGAAGGGACCATGGCGTAAAACGGATGATAAGCTTCCGCCGGACTGGACAACAACAGCGCGCCCTGTCCGAAATAATTTATAACCAGAGCCGGTAAAACCAAAGTGAACCAGACCAGACGAATCGGTTTTCTCCCAAAATGACCCAAATCAGCGAAGAGAGCTTCGGCCCCGGTCACGACCAGAAAAACGGCGCCCAGAACGGTAAGCCCATGAAATCCGGATTTTATAAGAAAACCTATTGCATAGGTCGGGCTAAGAGCCGCAAATATTCCCGGATGATTGATTATCTGTCTGAGACCGAGAAGAGCAATAGTCAGAAACCATACCAGAATAATCGGACCAAATAGAGTTCCGATTTTCGCGGTTCCCTTTTTTTGCAAAAAGAAGAGACCGGCCAGAATAATTAATGTTCCGGGTATGACAAGATTTTCGAATTCGGGAGTAATGACCTTTAATCCCTCAACTGCACTCATCACGGATATCGCAGGTGTAATCATTCCGTCGCCATAAAGCAAACAGGCGGCAAAAATACCCATCCCTATTAAAAAAAATCGCCTTTTTGATATTGAACCGGAAATATTTTTTAATTGAGCCGTCAAGGCTATTACCCCGCCTTCTCCCCGATTATCGGCCCGAAAAATAAACATGAGATATTTAATGGAAACAATAATGACCAGTGCCCAAAACATAAGAGAGAGTATACCGAATATATTCTCACGAGAAACGGCAATACCGTATGCTCCGTGAAAACATTCTCTGACTGCATATAAGGGACTGGTCCCAATATCGCCAAAGACGACACCCAAAGCGGCCAGGGATAGCGCTCTTAAAGAATGCTGTGTAATAACCTGTTTGTTATTGTTTTTTATTTGATCCATCATTGTTATCTAACTCTTAGTTATTTATCAATCCGGCTGTCTCATATTTTTACCAATATTTCTTATACATATAATGTTTAAAATATTACATAGCGAAAAGGAATATTAATGATTTCTTAAAGGCAAGAATAATTTCATTCCCAATAATAGCGAATTATTTGAATTTTTTAAAGTGTTACAACCACAAATCTATAACTGTAATGATGTGTTACGATTTGAAGATGCTGAATCGGCAATGGATTATCTTGTTGGCGGGCTGAAAAATAAAAATCGCAATTCATTTAAAATGCCGGATCTGATTCTTTTGGATATCAAATTGCCAGGCATGAGTGGATTCGAAATGCTGCGAAAATTAAAGGCCAATCCAAGTACGAAAAGGACCCCGGTTATATTTCTTACTACCTCCGATCACGATGAGGACATCGCAAAAAGCTATGATTATGGGGTTAATAGCTATGTCGTTAAACCTATGGGCTTTGACAAATTTCAAAAAAAACTGGCTGAAATAAAAATTATTGGATAATGACATCTGAAATGCCCAAACCAATTGAAAATATTACCATTTTAAAGAAAGATTGAGGCGGAAGAGGTAAAAAGCCAATTCAAGCTTAAAAATATAAGCTTCGGCAATG
>CAZJLX010000238.1:0-4053 GCA_964546545.1 uncultured Ignavibacteriaceae bacterium
GCTGATTCGGAGAGCATCTTCAGCCTTTTTTTGTTCGGAATTATAAATATTTTTATTCGAATTCATAATTATTTCGCAAAATCATAACACTTATAACATAATGATGCCGGTCAAATGTTGGCGGTTACCCTTGAATTTCATTTTCCGAATCGTAAGGCATTGTAACATATATATATAATAAATCTATAATATTGCCAACATATAGTCAAGCAGAAAGTCTTAAAGCATCCGGATCAATAATTCAATTGACTAACTGTTTATGTGGTTTTAGGCAGTTTAGCAGTAATTTTGAATAAATATACAAAAATATATTGTATAAATACAACATTTTGTTATATTGTTCGTATTACTAAGCCGAAAGGTAATATATGAAAAGTAGACAGCTTCATAACCGAATAACCTTGTTGAGGCAGGAGAGAAATATTTCCCGTAAGGAATTGGCCGATATAATTGGCGTAAATTTTCAGACGGTTGGTTATCTCGAGAGAGGAGAATATAATCCGAGTCTTGATCTTGCGTTTCGTATCAGCGAATATTTCGATCTGCCAATCGAGTTTATTTTTTCAACCAAACCGCTCCGGCCACTGAGTCGGGAAATTATTGAACAAAGAAAAAAGTCGGGAGAATAGTCATGTCAATGCCCAGAGCAAATCGCAGAGTTGGAGTCTTAATTAATTTCGTTTCATTAATTTTGCTATTATTCTTTATTTACATCGCCCGGATAAATGGTATGAACGCGACCGCTTCAATCGGTATCGTCGTAATGATAATTGCCATATTTATTACGTTCGTGATGGTATTTTGGAAAACCGGGCTGTGGCGTCTGGTTCATACTAAAGTCGATAAATTAGATGAACGTCAGGTGATGGTCACTCATGAATCTTTACGGCATTCATATTCTATTTTTTCAATCCTCTGTCTGCTGGTCATCCTGATATCTGAAATATTAAGGCAATTTAATTTGATAAGTCACGATATACCCTTGATTCCGTTTTTTGCCGTACTGCTGTATCTGGCACATATCCTTCCAGCAAGTATAATTGCCTGGACCGAAAAAAAGATATAGCTGTAATATTTGCAGTAAAGATATTAATCCGTTTTGCAATAATCGATATTATGTTAATAAACTCAGAAAATACAGAAATAACAGAAATGACTGAAGATCTGAAACGTAGCAGTAATGAAAATTTTCTGACCACATCACAGGCGGCGAAAATTCTATCTGTTTCTCCTGATACGGTTCTGAAGTGGGTCAAGGCGGGCAAAATCAAATCTAGTCGAACACTTGGAGGTCATTTTCGTATACCTCTATCCGCCTTAGATTTAATATCTCCTCGTCAACCGAAAACAACAAATGGAATCGGTGGAATCGAACAGCCGTTATCATATCAATATTGCTGGGAGTATTTGGCCGGAGGAAGTGATATTAAATCGGAATGTCGGGATTTTATAACCTTCCGATCACGCGCTCGACGTTGTTATAAATTAAAGGATTTACCGGGTGGACTTGGCTGCCTAAATCTCCTGTGCGATACTAATTGCACCGAGTGTGACTATTATGATCTGGTCAGCGGTCAGGATATTAATATTCTGATTGTCAGTGAAAACAATAATATCATTAAAGATGCCGATAAGATTGATAATTTTGGAAATTACCGGATAAAATTCTCAAACAATGAATATCAGGCTGCGGTTTTAATTCAAAGTTTCTGCCCCGGCTTGGCGGGACGCAGGAACCGACGCAACGATAAATATATTGCGCTTTTGTCACAACCTCAGGACGTATGCTAACCACAAATTTGTAAGTTTGTAGACAGAAAAGGGTGTAACGTTACGGTTTTATAGTATACTATGGGACACCAGGCTATTTGAATATTTTTAGATTTTTTACAAACATTTCCGTGGCAACTCCGCCGATTTATTAACAACATGAAAGACTAGAGATATTTTATGCATCTATATAACCAAATTAATGGAAATAAAGCCTGCCTTATGGGATTGATGTTTAGGAAGTTACGAACCATCAATCGGTTATTCGATCTTGGCCGTTTTTTTATTTTGAAAGCCTTTACTTTATTGGCTCATACCTTCCGAGCCAGTACAATTAATTTTAATGAAATTAGGATTAACAGAGGGAGCTTTGCTCCTTCATTCAATACTTTTAAGTTAGGATATTTGTTATGAAAAGAAACAAAAATGTATGTTTCCCGGCAGTGTTGGGAGCGATCATCCTTTTATGCGGCTTAATTTTTTTAGGCTGCAGTGAAGAAGATGAGATCACCAATGGTGGCAATGAAGAATCAATGGTAATCATGCCTCTGAAAAATGGGAATCACTGGTGGGGTACAATAACATATTTTGACTCATTAGGAACAGCGACTGATACAATTCCAATTGTCTATAGAATTATAGGCGATACAACTTTTCAAAGTGAAACCTGGTATAAATGGGAATTGGAGATGAATGATACGATTCGGACAGATAGCGCAAATTCTCCGCTCATAACGAATAGACAGGATGGAATTTACCAATGGGTCAGTGATTCCGGGAAGGCAATTTTCTGGTATAAATTTCCCGCTGTAGTCGGGGACACATTTCATAATCACATCAACGATAATTGTAACGTAATTTCTATTGATACGGCCATTTCCGTTTCGGCCGGGAGTTATAATTGTTATCATTATCATCTGGAGAATACTTCCAATTCCAGAACTGGTAATCGTTTTTTGGCACCAAATATCGGATATATAAAATGGAATAGTCTGAGTGATACAACATCCACCGGCGAAGCATATGTGTTTGAACGGTATGAATTAGACAGCCTTTTGTTGAATTAAAGAATTTGAGTTTATATTTATAATGCGCAGGTGGGAATTATTCCTGCCTGCGCATTAACAGCTTCACGCTTCGGTTTCCTGCTCAAGCATAGTTCTTATCCCCCGACCGCCGGTTTTGTGCCGCCGTCCGGACATATTAATAATTTATAAAGGATATGAATCAATCCGGCCCATTTAAAATCCACGCGGCGGCGTAACCTTATGTAAGGTAAGACGAACCAATGAATTGTCGAAGCCTTTATAAGGGTGTGACACTTTACACAAATTTTTTAATCCTGAAAAAATGTGACATTAAATAAAAGATATAATTTGTATATTTGACCAGGTAGATTATTTTATTTAAAAAAAAGGGTCTTGAATCCGATGAAACAGATTGTCATATCGATTGTGATCGGACTGCTGTTTATTTTTTCTCTTTTCGCCGAAGAGGACAATTGGCGGCTGTTGGATGATGGCTTGGATCTGTTTCAAACTCAGGCGATAAAAAAAACAGAGATGGATGATTCAAAAATCACTGTTTTTCGGATCGATCCCTCAAAATATGAACTGAAATTGTTTACAAGCGACAGTATCGATTCACCCCGGAATCTGACGGCAAAGCAATGGTGCGAAAAACTAAATCTTGTCGCGGCGATCAATGCCGGGATGTATCATCAGGACCATAAGACGCATGTTGGATATATGAAATCATCGGGGCGCGTTCTCAGCCCGACTATTAATCGTTACCAATCGGCGGCTCTGTTTAACCCGATTCATGACAGTCTGACCCCGTTTAAAATAATCGATCTTGACAGCAATCAGCTTGAAAATGAGGCGGACAATTATCTTGATATCGTACAGAATTTAAGATTGATAAAACATCCTGGTGAAAACCGCTGGTCGCCGAAGGGGGAGAAGTGGAGCGAGGCGCTTTTGGGTGAGGATGATTCGGGTAGGATTCTTTTCATCTTTTGCCGGTCACCATACACCATGTATGATTTAAATGAAATCCTGTTATCATTGCCGATTCGATTATCTGCGGCGCAGCATCTGGAGGGCGGCCCGGAGGCTCAGTTATATATTCATCATGGTCAGACAAAAATCGAATTATTTGGCAGTTATGAAACCGGTTTTTTCTTAAATAACAGCAATTTCTCGGCCTGGCCGATACCCAATATAATCGGCATATCCAAAAAGAAGAAATAATTCGGATAAGAACTATCTGAGTAAAATTGGA
>CAZJLX010000238.1:4063-4744 GCA_964546545.1 uncultured Ignavibacteriaceae bacterium
TGGACAACCTGAATCAAGTTGTTCAAAACAGGCAGATTTTTTCATCAAATTTTATATAAATGACCGAATTTATAGTATAAATTCGGATATTTATCCAATATTGGAGCTATGTTAAAACGGCGGGTCTAAGGTTTTTTTCTTGACAATATTTTTAAAAATAGTATTCTTAAGTGGCCGTAAATAGGCTGTTTATGCGGTCTACCGGCTGAATGAACGAATGTATGATAATGTGTACGATTTACCTGTTAGAGTAATTTTAATACGGGCATAAAGATACCCGCCTGAGCTTTGCCGCTGGTTGATGGCCGCCGGATGAATAGAAATATTTGATTTAATTAGAGGTGTCAAATTCGCCGCTTATTCTGGCAAATTGGAGACGGGTAAAAGTTAAGTTTGCAAATTGAGGGGCATGTAAAATTGTCAATGTCATTTTTATTAACTTTCAAATCAGGAGTAGGGAAATGAAGAAAAACTGGATTGCTTTGGCTGCAATCGGCCTGCTTATTTTTTGTTGCGGGACGGTTTCAGCTATGGATATCAGGGTGGAGGCGACTCCGGAATGGGCACCGGGCAAAATAATGCCCAATACCCCTTTTACAATCGATATTTATTACAACAACAATGATACGGTCGAGGCCGACCCGGCTAACGGATATCGGCTTTCTTATAGTACACCATTTG
>CAZJLX010000239.1:0-4719 GCA_964546545.1 uncultured Ignavibacteriaceae bacterium
CTGAAGTAAAATTAGAATTCAATTTTTAAACCCCTCACCAATAAGTGAGGGGTTTTTTTTCTGATTGCATTTCAATAGATTAATCTAATGGAGAGGGGAATTAATTAAATCACCATAATCAATTAAATAACAATTAGTTACGCATTGATATTTATATTTTGGTGTTCATCCGACTTGTTGTTAATTCCAGCCGAATTATAACACATTAGAAGATAATAAAATATACATGCTTTTATCGGCGAAATGGTCATAACTTGATATCATTTCACGATTTAAAATAAATCTTGTTGACTTGTTGCTATTATTTGATTAAAATTCAACAATGTAAATTATGCCTGTTTACGGTAAGCTGTTGAAAGATAGGATGTTATATGTTGGGCGTTACTGAGAATAAGTTTGTGATCGGAAAAGAGTCTTATCATCCTTTTGCTGTTGAGATGCATTATTTCCGGATTGATAAAAAATATTGGTCTATCTGCTTTGAAAGAATCAAAAAGGCAGGCTTTCGAATCTTGTCGACATCTGTTCCCTGGAATTTGCACCAATCAGCCAATAAAGATATTGATTTCACCGGCTATCGGGATCCTCGGAAAGATCTTATTGTTTTCTTGGAATTGGCTCGGGAATTCGGTTTTAGAGTTATTTTAAGACCCGGTCCCTGGATGGCCGGTCAGTGGCCCAATGGCGGATTACCGCAGTTTTTATTTTCAGATTTGAAATTATTTGCTCGTGACAGCAAGGGACTGGAACTTAAGCTACCCGATGACGTCGGTGTTAAGGGCGGTTATCTGCCCAGCTATTTACATCCGCACTATCATCATTTTTTACGCAACTATTTTAAGACATTTATTGAAACCACAAAAAACTATATTTACCCTCGCGGGCCGGTTTTTCTTATTGAACTTGATTTTGAAACCTCATTCGGCAGGTATCTGGATCCGGGTTCAGCCGATTATAATCCCGATGTTCTGGCGCGTTATTTCCCCGGTTTTTTGGCCTCACGTTATGAGGATATTAAGAAATTAAGTCAGGCATATAAGGGCAAGTTCAGTAGTTTCGAGACGGTCGAGCCGCCGGACAATTTCACCGATCTGGATATGCGCGATCTTCCGCGGGTTTTTGACTGGTTTCGTTTCCGCGAATTTATGTTAAAATCATATCTTTCGATACTGGAGGATATTTTTAAATCATATACTATCGAACCGATTTTTTTCCGTTCTCTTTATTTCCGTCCCGGCGATTTATTGCCTGCTTTTGATTTATTTTCCGAGGACAGGGATCATATGCTGGGAACCAATGTTTTTCCCGAGGGCAGCTATTTTGATCTTGTGCAAAAAGGAAGATTCCTACGTGGTGAATATGGTTTTGCCTGGGCTTCGTCATATACTTCGGGTGCACCAGCCACCGATGAGCGGGCCAAGAGGGATGAATCGTATTCCGACGGTCTGCGCCGATTTTATCTGGTAGCCGGCCTGGTTTCCGGTTTTCATGGCGTCAATCATTATATGTTTGTCAATCGTGATCATTGGTTTGGAAGTCCGCTGGCCGATGATGGGACGATCACTTCCGGTTATGAAGAAATTAAAAAATTTAATAGCGCCCTGATTAATTTGAAACCGAATGAACTGGAAAGAACCAGTCGTATTGCTGTTATCGGTAACCGCTATTATCAATGGTTAAGGCTTTTAAGTCAACCCAAGCAGTTTGCCTATATCGAAGAATTATTGAAGGATACGACTGAGGGCTTATGCCGCGATTTGATGCATCTTAAGCTGGAATATGATATCTGTGAAACGATGAATCCGGAAAAACTGAATAAATATAACCTTATTTTTATCCCCTCTGCCGAATTTATGCCGGCCGAACAGCAGGAAGCCATAATCGAGTTACTGAAAAAAGGTGTGACGGTCGTTATGTGCGGGATGATGCCCAAGTATGACGAACAATTTCGTGACTGCCAGATTCTGGCTCGGCATCTTCGCGTCCGGACTTCACTGGGCAATACAATCGACACGATTAAGATGATCAAGGAAAATAGCCAGTTCACCGCCAAAGTATATGGTTACGTTCTTTCAACCGACACCAAAATTAAAAAACTGGCTACGGTAAATAAAAAATGTGTCGGTATCGCTTCGTCACGGTATAAGGGGACATTATATTTCTTCAGTTATAATATTGCTTCTGGCGGCGATCACAATAAAATGACCTGTCTTGAATCGCTTTTAATGGAGAACAAAATAAATTCAGTTTTGTATTGTTCGGATCCTTCAATCGATATGGCGGTTCAGAAAGCGGGCAAAAAGGCGGTTCTGTATATAGTCGCTCCGCCCGCCGGCGAGCTTCCTTCATCAATCGATACGACCAATCGGAAAGTGATAATTCGTATCAATCTCCGTAAACTTGGCATTCTATCAGCCGGAATAAAAATGACTGACCTGATGGCTAACGAGGAAGAAACGGAACCGATGAAAATAAGCTCCGATAATCTTAAAAAGGGGCTGGCAATAGATGTCGATTTTCCCGACGGGCGTATCTTTTTAATCGAAAGAAGATAGTCGGGAGTTTAACTGAAAGCTCAATAACTATTATGCCAAATAAAAGAACGGCTCAAATATTTTTATCGTTATTTGTTTTTATAATATTCGGTTGTTCTGGAATCTCGGTTGAGAAATTATATAATGACGGCGTTGTCGCGACAGCATCACCTGTCGCATCTCAGATCGGGCTTGATGTTCTGAAATCGGGCGGCAATGCGGTTGATGCTGCGGTGGCGGTCGGTTTTGCCCTCGCCGTCTGTTATCCGGAGGCCGGCAATATCGGTGGTGGCGGTTTTGCCCTGATATATTCGTCGTCACGAAATGCTGTGACTTCGCTTGATTTTCGTGAAACAGCGCCGGGTGCGGCTAATCGAGATATGTATCTGGATAAAAACGGCGATGTCATTTTCAATGGTTCTCTGCTCGGAGCGCGGGCGGCCGGGGTACCGGGCACGGTCGCGGGGATGTACGCTCTCTGGAAAGAGTTTGGGACTATTCCCTGGGCACAATTGCTTCAGCCCGCTCTGAAATTGGCCGACACAGGTTTAATCGTCGATTTATGTCTGGCCGAATCCTTTTCCGAATATCAGGAAGAACTAAAGTCGTTTTCCGAGACTGAAAAGATTTTTCTGCCCAATTCATTACCGCTCAAAGAGGGCGATCGATTTATTCAAAAAGATCTGGCGGCAACCCTGCATCTGATTGCGCAGGATAGTACCGACGGTTTTTATTCCGGTCGAACTGCTGAGTTGATTATTCAGACGATGCAAAAGTATGACGGGCTGATTTCACCTCAGGATCTGGCCGGCTATCAACCAATCTGGCGGGCGCCGGTACATTTTGTGTTTGATACACTTGATATTTATTCGATGGGGCCGCCCTCTTCGGGCGGTGTCATAATTGGTGAGATTCTCAGACTGCTCGAACCGTTTGAATTTATGGCCTATCTGCCCGACTCGCCGGAATATATTCATCTTTTTGCCGAAGCCTGTCGATTGGCTTATGCCGACCGGGCGAAACATTTGGGTGATCCGGAATTCGTCAATAATCCGATCGATCAAATGCTTGAAAATTCATATATTGAATCACGTCGCCGTATGATCAATCCCGATCATGCCGGTAATTCCCTGAAAATCGCCAGCGGTCTGTCTGGTGAAGAGAGGGATGGAGACGAAATAGGAAATGAATCGGAATCAACGACTCATTACTGTATTGCCGATAGTGAGGGTAACATTGTCAGTCTGACTTATACGATAAATACAGCTTATGGCTCTAAATTAATGGTCGACGGAGCCGGATTCCTTTTAAATAATGAAATGGATGATTTTTCGATTAAACCGGGAGTCCCGAACGTTTTTGGACTGATTGGCGGCAAGGCCAATGAAATTGCACCGGGAAAAAGGATGCTCTCGTCGATGAGTCCGACTATCGTTTTAAAAAACGGTCGGCCGATTCTGGCACTCGGCTCGCCCGGTGGTTCGAAAATAATCACTACCGTCGCAGAGGCGATAATAAATTTCAGCCGCTTTGGTCAAAATCTCAACCAGATAGTCGAGCGGCCTCGTTTTCATCATCAATGGCTGCCCGATACTTTATATCTTGAAACAGGCGGTTTTGATATCAATGTCATTCAGGATTTGATTTCCCGCGGCCATATTGTTAAAGAGAGAACGAAATATTCTGACCTGCAAATAATTCATATCGGCGAGAATAAACTTCTCTCCGGCGCTTCCGACCCTCGCGGTTGCGGTACGATTGTAGGGTATTAGATTTTTACAGATTGTCAGGTGGATTTAAAAAAAAGAACAATTCTCGGTCGAACCGGCGTTGAAGTGAGCCGATTAGGTCTGGCAGGTGGGCATGGAATTTCCGGTAAAGCTCTGGAAAAGGCGTATCATGATTTCGGCATAAATTATTTCTACTGGAGCACACCGAGAAGATCGGGGATGCGTGATGGCCTGCGTCATCTTATAAAAAATCATCGCGAAGATATCTTTATTGTCCTGCAGACGTACGATCATTTAGGCCTTACGGTCAATCGGGCGGTACATAAGGGGCTTAAGGCACTTGAGATTGATTATGCCGATATGATTCTTCTTGGCTGGTTTAACAAATTTCCGCGCAAAAAGATAATTGATCAATCGCTGGTCTTGAAAGAAGATGGCCTGATCCGTTTTATCGG
>CAZJLX010000240.1:0-4715 GCA_964546545.1 uncultured Ignavibacteriaceae bacterium
AGACCTTAATTTCCGACCGAACAGTGTAGTCATTGTAGGTACCGGCCGGGTTAATAGTAAATGTATAATCTCCGGTACTGCTGTTCCCCATCTTCAGCCAATATTCAAATCCAAAATTAACTGAAGCGTACGGTGTCACCATAATGCCGAATTCTCCGCCGAACTGTTTGGAGCGCCAGATACCCTCGATCGGTCCGCCCGGATCAATGCCATTGTTGGCATAACCGACGAATTTTAAATAATCACCATCACCGGGAAGTTTTCCATAAGAGCCGTAAAAAGACATATAGCCGATTTTGTTCTTATGCTTTTTTTCTGTCTTCTTCAAGTACTTGGCAATAATATCATCCTCGGTTTGCGCCATTGATGAACTAACAAGAACAAACAAAAACATTAAGACAACCAGACAGACTGCTTTCCTGAACATAAATCCTCCTTTGACAGTCTTATTTGCTTTTTCAATCTGTATCGGTATTAGACCCCGATTTCTTTAAAATTATATTTAATTGATAATATGTTAATTTTAAGAACAGCAAATAGTTAGGAATTAGGAGAAAAAAAGGGGCGGGATTTGAACCCGCCCCCTAATCAGACATAGCAGACTATTCTTTTTCGTAGATATGGCTGAAATCCATTGCCGCCATCTGCTTGTACAGGTTGTACCGTCTGAAAGCGTCTTTCTGGGCCTGCTTCAACAGGGTTGCGGCTCGTTCCGGTTTGCTGCTTTTGAGTGTCCGGAATCTGACTTCACCATAAGCATATTCGGCGTAATCAATTGAAGGCGGTTTGCTGTCCAATTGCAACGGATTTTTACTTTGGGCGATTAGCTCAGGATTATAACGATACAGAATCCAATGAGCCGAATTGACAGCCTTTTTCTGTTCGTCGAGACCATGTCCCATATCGATACCGTGAGCAATACAGTGCGAATATGCAATAATAATCGATGGCCCGTCGTATTTTTCAGCCTCAACAAAAGCCTTGACGGTCTGATTATGACTGGCCCCCAGAGCAACCTGAGCGACATAAACATTGCCATAAGCCATAAGCATCAAACCCAAATCTTTCTTGGGCAGCGGGCGTCCGGCCGCGGCGAATTTGGCGACCGCGCCCATCGGCGATGATTTTGACATCTGTCCGCCGGTATTGGAGTAAACCTCGGTATCCAAAACGAGAATATTTACATTTCGTCCCGAAGCCATAACATGATCGAGACCACCGTATCCGATATCGTAAGCCCAGCCATCCCCACCGAATCCCCAGACAGATTTTTTGACCAAATAATCGGCAATCTGGGACAGCTTTTTGGCTTTTTCGTCTGGCATGCCTTTTAATTTATCGCGCAGTTTTTCAATCCGTGCTCTCTGACTTTCGATTTCGATCTGGGTTGATTGATCGGAATTTGCGATTTCATCATAATCATCAGGACAAAGTTCACGCAGAAGTTTCAGAGCCAGCACCTTGATATTATCAATTGCCAGTCGCATGCCAAAAGCAAACTCGGCATTATCTTCGAAGAGCGAATTGGACCAGGCCGGTCCACGGCCATCGGCTCGTTTAGTATAAGGCGTCGTCGGAAGATTGCCGCCGTAAATCGAGGAACAGCCTGTGGCGTTGCCGATAATAGCCCGGTCGCCAAAAAGCTGAGTAACCAGTTTAACGTACGGTGTTTCACCGCATCCGGAGCAGGCGCCGGAATATTCAAAAAGCGGACGTACCAATTGCGAACCTTTAGTCGTTTCGATATTAAACAGTGACAGTTCGGTTTCGGGGATAGAAAGGAAGAAATCATAATTGGCCACTTCCGGCAAACGCAGCGGTATCTGTGGCTGCATGTAGATTGCCTTCGTTTCGGTCTTTTTACCCTGATCATCTTTGGCGTAAGCGGGGCAGGCATTAACACACAACTCACACCCGGTACAATCCTCGGGAGCAATCTGAAGCGTATATTTCATTCCCTTAAACTGCTTGGTCTGGGCGTCAATCGATTTAAAGGTTTTCGGAGCCTTTTCAAGATGTTTGGGATCGTATACTTTCATCCGAATCGCCGCGTGCGGACAGACAATCGAGCAGATACCGCATTGGATACAGGCTACTTCATCCCAGACCGGAATTTCAACGGCGATATTCCGTTTTTCATATTGAGTTGTCCCGGTCGGGAAAGTGCCGTCATCCGGCATCGCCGAAACCGGCAACGAATCACCCTTATTGGCAATAATCCGGGCGGTGACATACTGGACGAATTCAGGGGCAAAATCCGGAACGGTCGGCGGCATGGTTATTTTACCGGTCGCTTCCCTGGGATATTTAACTTCGTGTATATTGTTAAGCGCCCCGTCGACGGCCAAGTAGTTCATATTGACAATTTTTTCTCCTTTATGACCGTATGTTTTTACGATCGCCTTTTTAATGGCCTCAATCGCCTCATCTTTGGGAAGGATACCGCTGATAACAAAAAATGCAGTTTGCATGATCATATTGATGCGGGCGCCAAGACCAAGCTCTTTGGCCAGCTTGACCGCATCGATAACATAAAATTTAACCTTCTTTTCGATTATCTGCCTCTGAAATTCGACTGGAATTTTATCCCAGACCTCATCCGGCCCGTACGGACTGGTAAGCAGGAAAGTGCCGCCCTCCTTTAGAGGAGTCAGCATATCATATTTTTCCAGAAAGTTGAAATTATGACAGGCGATAAATTTAGCCGATGATATCAGATACGGGCGGCGAATCGGTTTGGGTCCGAAACGAACATGCGAGACAGTTATCGCGCCCGCTTTTTTGGAGTCGTAAACGAAATATCCCTGGGCATAATTATTGGTATTCTCGCCGATAATCTTAATCGAGTTTTTATTGGCGCCGACGGTACCATCAGCTCCGAGACCGTAAAAAAGACCGCGAAAAGTTTCATCATCTTCGATATCAAATGAATAGTCAACCTCCAGCGAGGTGTAGGTGACATCATCAACGATGCCGACCGTAAAATGATTTTTCGGATCGTCAGTCTTTAGATTATCCAGAACCGCCTTGGCCATCGGGGGATTAAATTCCTTGGAACTGAGGCCGTAACGACCGCCGACTATAGTAGGGTATTTATCAAACGGCGCAATACCGTCGTGCATCGCCTCGCCAATAGCGGTGCGAACATCGATGTACAGCGGCTCGCCGACTGCGCCGGGTTCCTTGGTGCGATCGAGAACGGCGATTTTCCTGGCCGTTTTGGGGATCGCCTTCATCAGACCCTCAGTCGAGAATGGACGGTACAACCGGACTTTAATCATACCGACTTTTTCGCCCCGGTCGTTAAGATAGTCGATTGTTTCGTGCATTGTCTCGGCGCCGGAACCCATCATGATGACTATTCGGTCGGCATCTTTGGCTCCGTAATAATCAAAGAGGTTGTAGCGACGTCCGACTATATCATAGAATTTGTCCATGTATTTCTGGACGATTTCGGGCGCCTTGATGTAATATTTATTGACTGTCTCGCGAGCCTGGAAGAAAACATCCGGATTCTGCGACGAACCTTTAAGCGTCGGGTGATCGGGCGAGAGTGCCCGACGACGATGCTCGGCAATATGTTCTTCGCTGATCATAGCGCGAAAATCATCGGCCGTCAACTCCTCAACTTTTTGTTCCTCGTGTGAGGTTCGGAAGCCATCAAAGAAATGAACAAAGGGAACTTTGCATTCGTACGTGGCGCCGTGAGCAATGGCCGCAATATCCATAACTTCCTGCACCGAACCGGAGGCGATCTCACCGAATCCGGTTGTTCGGACAGCCATGACATCGGAATGGTCGCCGAAAATAGAAAGGGCATGGGTGGCAACCGTTCTGGCCGAAACATGAAATACCGTCGGCGTCATTTCACCCGCAATCTTGAACATGTTCGGGATCATTAAAAGTAATCCCTGCGAGGCCGTAAAAGTCGTGGTCAGCGAACCGGCGGTTGCCGCACCATGAATGGCTCCCGAAGCGCCTCCTTCGGACTGCATTTCGACGACATCGGGGATCGTTCCCCAGATATTGGTCAGCCCTTTGGCCGAGCGGGCGTCAGCAATTTCACCCATATCCGAAGATGGTGTGATCGGATAGATGGCGATTACTTCGCTTAAGGAGTGGGCCACATAAGAAGCGGCACTGTTGCCGTTAATCGTAATCATCTTTCGGGTCGTCGTCTTTTTTTCAGACTTCGATCTCGAATCCGAAATTTTGGTATTACCTGACATTGTATATCTCCAGTTTAAATCTCCAACTGTTTAGGCGTGAAAATATATTCCTAAATCGTTTTTGGCAAGGTAATGCTCGTTTGCCCCTGATATTTCCCCTTTTTATCTTTATATGATACCTTACAGATTTCATCGGCTCCGAGAAATATTATTTGAGCAATACCTTCATTGGCATAAATTTTTGCCGGCAACGGAGTCGTATTAGATATCTCCAGCGTGGCAAATCCTTCCCATTCCGGTTCAAATGGCGTTACATTTACTATTATCCCGCATCGGGCATAGGTTGATTTGCCAAGACAGATGGTGATAACATCTCTGGGGATCTTAAAATATTCAACCGTTCTGGCCAGGGCAAAAGAATTCGGCGGAACCAGAATCGATTTGGCCTTGACATCAATAAAGGAATTATGGGTAAAATCCTTTGGGTCAATAATAGAGGAGTTAACATTTGTAAAGATTTTAAATTCATCGGCGACGCGAATATCA
>CAZJLX010000241.1:0-4708 GCA_964546545.1 uncultured Ignavibacteriaceae bacterium
ATGTGAGTGATGAAGAAGACGAATATTATGAAGAAGACCCACTCGATTTTAACAGCGGCGACGATGACGACGACGACGTCGTCAATGATGATGAGTTTTAGTTTCTGAAAAACTTATAGTTATACTGTACTTACAACCGATTAAAAGAGATAAATAAATTTATTTATTTATCTAACTATTAGTCTCGAGAAATTTTAAGGATTTCGTAGCGAATTACTCCGGCCGGTATTTTTATACTGAGTTTATCGCCCACCGATTTGCCCAGAATCGCCGCCCCAATCGGGGATTTAATCGAGATGACATCATTATCAACATCGGTTTCATCCGGCGGAGATAGTGTATAGATAATTTCTTCGCCGTCATCCATATCTTTGACAGTTACCCTTGCAAAAAGATATGCTTTATCAGTCGGAATGTTTTTGGTATCGACCGATCGAACCCGACTCAATTTGTCTTCCAGTTCCGCTATCTTTCTTTCCAAGTGCTCCTGAGCTTCTTTGGCAGCATGATACTCGGCGTTTTCGGAAAGGTCTCCCAGTTCACGGGCCCGCTTTATTTCAGCAATAATGGCCGGTCGTTCAACACTCTTTAATTGTTTTAACTCTTTTTCGAGCTTAATCTGCCCTGCGCGCGATAGATAAATTGGTTCTCTGCTCATTTTTTAAATATACCTTATTTCTTTAAAAAATCAATATACACATTATCGGGGGAATCGAATAGAACATTATTTTAATAGTTACGAAAATTTTTCCAATTTAGAGAGAATTTTTTACCCTGAACATCGGTTTTATCCGTTTGCCCTCTACGCTATCCATATAGTTGCATTGCTTTTACACTTCAAAATTTTTTTCGGCACCGGCTTTGATTAAGTCTTTTGATGAATGGGTAAACAGAAATCGGAAGGTTGAGATGAAAAAGATTATATTATTAATCAGCCTGATTCTAATCCTGGTCGCGGTTGACTGGTTTAAACCGGCTGTCTGTCAGACAATGGATAAAGAACAGGAAGAGCTATTAAAGAAGTATCAAAGTTTACAGGGTAATCGGCAAAACAGACCGGCCGAGTTGGACAAATATTCTTCGCCGCCATTATATTCGGAATCTGAAATCAAACAAAAGCAGAAAAATGAAGATGAGGATGAAGAATATCATGCCAATAATGCTTCGGTTAAACCAGTTAATAATTTCGACGAACCCAGGACCTTAAAGCCGTTTGGATATGATCTGTTTAACAATGCTTCGGAGCTGACGCCGCCTTCGGAGGTCGCCGACCTGGCCGATTATATCCTTGGTCCTGGCGATAATATTGTCGTTTTTCTCTGGGGCCGGGTCGAAAAAGAATATAATCTGACCATTGATCGACAGGGTCGAATTATTATTCCCAAAGTCGGCGAAATAGTCGTCCATGGGATGAGTTTAAGTGAAATTGAAGCTAAAATTAAAAACAGGCTATCGACCGTCTATAGTGATTTTAAAATTTCGGTTTCTCTGGGAAAAATACGTTCCATCAGAATTTATCTGACCGGCGAGGTTTTGCGCCCGGGGGCCTATACCGTATCGTCACTGACCACCCTTTTTAATGCGCTGTATCTGGCCGGAGGCCCTAATCAAAGGGGTTCGATGCGGGATATAAAACTTCTGCGAAACAATAAAATCGAAGCGGAGATCGATCTGTATAAGTTCCTGTTGGAAGGGGATAATTCGGGCGATGTCAGACTATCCTCCGGTGATGCAATTTTTATTCCGGTTACCGGGCCAAGAGTCAGTATCGAGGGTGAGATAAAGCGTCCGGCTATTTATGAAATGGTCGGCGGCGAAACGGTCAGTCATCTGCTCACGCTGGCCGGAGGCCCGACCGCTTTGGCTTATCTCGACAGAATAATGCTGGATCGAATTTCGCCGGACGATGAGCGTCAGGTGGTCGATATCAATCTTAATCCGAAAAAGGGTGAGATCAATGATATCGAATTGTCTGACGGCGATCAGTTATCAATTTTCTCAATTTATGATTTAAAACGAAATTTTGTTTCCATCGCCGGTCTGGTCAAACATCCGGGACGTTTTGAACGAACCGATTCAACATCATTATGTTCGCTTCTGGATCAGGCCGAGCTTCTTTCCGATAATGTGTACTATGAACGGGCCAATCTTTTTAGAACCCACTCGGATTATCGTTCGGAAATAATTGCGGTCGATTTGCGGTCCGTTTTGGATGGCTTTACCGATTTGGATTTGCAGGATAAGGATTCATTACATATTTATGGAATCAATGAAATCGAACATGAAAGGTATGTTTATATTGACGGGGAAATAAAGCGACCGGGGCAGTATTCATTATATGATAATATGACCATTGAAGATTTAATCTTCTTAGCGGGGAGTAATAATCCCGAGGCTTTTAATACCAGTGTCGAATTGGCGCGTACCGATCAGAGCGGAAATGTCGAATTACTCACTCTTGATTTGACCGACCCCAATTTAAAACCGCTTGTTCTTAAAGAGGATGATCACGTTTTTATAAGAAAAAAACCGGGCTGGCTAAAACACCGAATGGTTACCATTCGGGGCGAAGTAAAATTTCCCGGACGATACGCCTTGAGTTCTTATGATGAAACACTGTTCCAGCTGATTAACCGAACCGGCGGTTTTACCGACCAGGCCTTTCCGCGCGGTATAACCTTTCAACGGCAGTCGATCACCGATGACCTCAGATTGAAAAAGTTCGAGAAAATTATTGCCGATTCGCAGCCCTTAAGGGAAGATTCACTTGGTAACATAAAGAAAATGGAATATGTCGAGTTTGATCCGGAGCAAATGAATCGAATTATACTCGATGTCGACCAATTATTGTCTTCGGGGGGCAAAAAAGGCGATGTTGTTCTTCAAAATGGCGATTATATCTTTATACCGGAAATACCGACCGGAGTATCCGTTATGGGTGCAGTCGGTGTTAACGGTACCATAAAATACACGCCGGACAAAAGTGTGAAATATTATATCGAACGGGCCGGTAATTTTTCACGTCAGGCCGACAAAAAAGGAACTCGTTTGATAAAAGCGGATGGACATGCATTCTCCAATGGCGGTATTCTAGGGCAACGGGTCGATATTGGTGATGTCATCATCGTTCCGACCGAGATTAAAAAGGACCGGGACTGGTTTAAAACGATATCAACAAGCGTATCGATAATAGGGGGTCTTGTTACAACCGCATTGATTATTGATAGATTATAAATTTACTTTGAGAATAAGACCCATTCTCGCCTTCCAAAGCCGTCTGCCGGGTAACCTCCCGATCAGGCGGCTTATTTTATTGGGGGGAATTTCATTCATGCCCGGCCGGAAAAGATTTCAAGCCCATCAAATATTTAAATAGTACAGCTTGGCCTGCAAATCAAACTCGTTCGCGTAAGTGACCGTTAGACAATGCAGTAAATAATATACGCAAAAATCTGCAGTTTGGCATCAACTTTGCGATTGAATAATTAAAAATAGGATTTATGGAGAAAATTCAAGGATGAAATTAGACCTCCACCTCCACAGTGAACATTCGTTTGATTGCAATATCCCGGTGGAAAAACTGGTACAAAAAGCCGAATCGCTCGGCCTCGACGCCATTGCAATTACCGATCATGATACGATGTCGGCCTATTCTCTGGCGAAAAAAGCTGCCCGAAAGATAACTATCATTCCCGCCGAAGAGATTACTGCCGAAGGTGGAACACATATTATAGGTCTCTTTCTAAGCGATGAAATCTTCTCACGAAATATTTACGATATTATTGATGAAATTCACGACCAAAAAGGCCTGGTGGCCTTGCCGCACCCATATCGTCCGGGCAGCGGTTTGATATACAACCGGGAACAGGGTAATCAGTTTAACGGTATAGAGATGAGCCGTATTTTTTCCGGCATTGATTTGATTGAAGCAGTCAATTATGGCTGCAGTATTCAAAATAATGTCGATACCGATCGACTGTTCGATAATCATCCCGATATTCCACAGATTGCCGGAAGCGACGCGCATCATCTCGATAATCTGGGTAAAGCGTTTATCGAATTCGAAAATGTCAAATCAAACTCATTGGAAGATATTCGCGATGCACTATTACATGCAGCCAGATTAATCCGCTATGAGGCATACTGCGCCGAAAAGGTGGAAATTAAAACCATACAGGTCAGAGGACGAAAAAAGTCGCTTTATCTGAAAACAAAGGATCTGATACCGGCCCCGATTCGTCGGACGATTGAAACCGTTCTACGCAAGTCGAGTCGTCGTCTGCAACCTGATGATGGCGGAACGATTGAAATTAAAAGTGAAAAAGGCGAAAAGCATAGTCTGTGAGAAGAATATGACTTCTCGGAACAAAATAGATAAACAAATTACCGATAACAGACATTCTGAATCCGGCAACCGGGGTAAAGGCGGACTCAATCGGAGTCGGCTTAAAAAAAATCTGACTGCCGCATTAGTGCGTTACTGCGGATTGCCGGAAGACTCTATCAGTTTCTATGATAGCAGTTCCGACATACTGGAAGCGATATATAAAAGTTTTGTCCGGCCAATCGGCAGAATCTTCAGTTGTGTACCGGCCGCAGCCATACCCGAATTGACCTCACAACATCCGATTGATCTGGTCGATTTTTATGATATTTCATCGCAATTGGTCTTTGATCTGGAGGGAATAGCTAAAAAAATCGGGGAAGA
>CAZJLX010000242.1:0-4689 GCA_964546545.1 uncultured Ignavibacteriaceae bacterium
GTACGGGTGCATCTTGGCCAGCTTTTTGATTTCCTCTTCGACTTTGCTTACTACTTCCTGCGGGGCTTTTAACTTGTCAAGTTTATCCAGTAAATCCTCGACATCGTTTGAGCTGTCCTCAAACTGCCCCAGCTCTTCTTTGATAGCTTTAAGCTGTTTTTGGAGATAAAACTCCTTTTGGTCGCGGGAAAGCTCCTCGCGAACAGTCCCTTCGATTTTCTGCTCGATTTTAAGAATTTCAATTTCGGAGCGAAGAACTGACGAGATATGTTCAAGCTGGTCGGCAACCGATTCCATCCCCAGAATCCGCTGTTTGGTTTCCATTTTCTGAAGGATATGAGCCGAGATAGTATCGGCCAGACGCTGATAATCCTCGATTGATGTCACCGACAGCAGGACCTCATCCGGAATTCGCCGATTGAGCCTGACATAATCGGTGAAAAGTTCAATAACAGAGCGGGAGACAGCTTCCAGCTCTTTGCTGCTGCTGATATCCGGCTGGATAATCTCCAGACCGGCCTGGTAATAACCGCGCGTTTTATTGAAATTTTTTATTTTGCCCCGGCAGATACCCTCAACGAGGACCTTCATCGTGCCGTTGGGCAGTTTCATGACCTGAAGTATCCGCGCCACGACTCCGACCGGATAAAGATCGGCCCGGCCCGGGTTATCCATTTCGGGTGATTTCTGCGCGCAGAGAAAAATCTGCTTGTCGGTCACCAGCGCCTGCTGCATCGCCGCGATAGTAAACCGCCGTCCGACTAAGAGCGGGTAGATCATGTGGGGAAAAATGACCACATCGCGCATGGTCAGCACCGGCAGACGCGCCTTTATCTCGACTTTTTCATCGCCGTATATCAGTTTCATATTTTATTCCGTCCGTTTTTTGTCACCATCATTTATTCGTATATCCAATTTTAGGACATAGCTATAATACGTGTGCCCTGAAATACCAGTGCCCACTGGCACAATTTAACAGATTTCGGGGCGAAAGGTTACTCTTTTTTTAATTTGTGATTCTCCGTCTGCGAATTTACCGTCTTGACGGCTGTATTAATTGCCTTATATTGAGTTGGAGGGCGATAATTCAAAGATTTTCGCCGGGGAGGTCTTTTTGGTAAGAAAAATAAAACCATTACTATTGGTAATTATTGGTTTGTGGCCAATTCTATCAAACATATCACATGCTGATTGGATTACGAACGGTTACTTTTCGGATGCGACCGGTATTGATTCTATTGAACGGTTTCTGGTAATTCCGGATGTTACAGACAGCACATATTTTGGTTGGCATATAACCGCTGCCGGTGATGTAAATGATGATGGTTTGAGTGATGTTCTGATTGGACGGTTAAATAAATCCTGGTCGAATCATAACACATACCTGTTTTTTGGCGGAAACCCACCCGATACCATTTTTGATGCCGAGTTTACAGATTTCAATATCGCATTAGCAAATATTGGTGATGTCAATGATGATGGCTATGATGATTTCGCTGAATCTGATGGCATTTATGGTAAGGCTATGATTTATTATGGCGGGCCCTTACTCGACGATACCGCCGATCTGATTTTTAATGATGTGAGGTCCTATTTTCCAAAGGCTGTAGATTTAGACGGCGATGGAACTCTTGATTTGGCCCTAAGCGAATCCGTAAATGGTGGTGTCATAAAAATATTTTCCTTGGAATTGCCATTAGACAGCCTTCCCAAATATATATTGGCAGATACAGCTCAAGGATTTGGAAAAAAATTGGTTACTGGTGATTTTAATGGTGATGGATTCGCCGATGTGGCAGTTAATTCCTGGACGAATCATGAATCAGATTATATAAAATTTTATTGGGGCGGACCGGATTTTGATACAATTCCTGATTTTGAAATTCCTGGGTATAATTCACAATTGGGTAAATTTATGCAGCCCCTCGGTGATTATAACGGAGATGGTTATGGTGATATCTTTATTGGAGGAAACAGTCCGGTCAGGTATGGTATATATTTTGGTGGGCCTGATATAGATGACGTAATCGATATACCAATCAATTATGATAATTTTTTGAGTTTTTATGTCCCTACCTCGGTTGATTTGGCCGGGGATATAAATTGCGATGGTTATCCCGATTTAATTATTGGTCGGCTGCTGGGGTTTTTGACAGAAATATTTATTTATCTTGGTGGACCGGACGCCGATTCCATATTTGATATTAATATCGAAAATTATGATATGCCCGGCTCGCAGAACAGTTTTGGACATGTTGTAGCAGGGATTGGTGATTTTAATGGCGACGGTGCTGATGATTTTGCAGTTCGTTCTCAGACCGAACCATCTATCTGTTGGACAAGCGAAGTCAACTTCTTTGCCGGATGGAATGGAACAGCTACTGATGTTGATGATGAAGACAATTCCAGCTTGCCTGAAGTATTTGAACTTTATCAAAACCACCCTAATCCTTTTAATCCAATGACGACTATCGAATTTGAATTGCCTCGAAAAGATATAATCAGCCTAAGCATTTTTAATGTTTTGGGGCAAAGAATCAGAACGATAGTACACTCTAAACAATATACACCCGGGAAGTATACTGTTTTTTGGGACAGTCGGCAGCATCAGGGATATATTTTTACAAGTTGTCCGGGACAGATATTTCCGAGACAAAAAAGATGATGCTGTTGAAATAGAAATCCAAGGTTGATTTTTTAAAATAAAGTTTATGGAATGTCATTGCTGTAGACATCTTCTGCTTCTGTTTTTACGACGGGAGTTATTGTCGTGGCAGGGATTGCTCGCCTATGCGTTTTTTATCGGGAACCAAATCCCGGTAAAAATGTTTTCCTGATTACATATAAGATTATTTGTCGAAATATAATTTGGGGAGAAATAAAATGTCAAAAGTAATATTTTTGTTTACGCTTTTACTCGTTTTGCTGCCGATTTCTTTTACTCATGCGGGGAAAAACGATGCATTATCCAACAAGAAAATCATAGGCGAGAATATGAAAACAACAGAAAAAGTGGAATTAACTAATATTCCTTTTAAAACAATTAACGGTCAACCGACCAGTCTGGCGGCTTACAAGGGCAAAGTCATTCTGGTCGTGAATGTAGCCTCCAAATGTGGCTTTAGTAAACTATATGACGTGCTGTTAATGTTATATCGGAAATTTAAAGACAGCGGTCTGGTGGTTATTGGTTTTCCGGCCAATAATTTCGGCGGACAGGAGCCGGGCAGTGATGAGGAGATTTTGCAGTTCTGTACCACGAAATTCGATGTCACTTTTCCGATGATGAGTAAGGTTTCTGTTCTCGGTAAGGATAAACATCCTCTTTTTGTTCAACTGACCGAAAATCCGGATTTATCCGGCGAAATCAAATGGAATTTTACGAAATTCCTGATTAACCGGGACGGCAAATTGGTCGCGCGATTTGATTCGGCAGTCGAACCGATGTCGGATGAACTGGTCGCAAGTATCCGGAAACTATTCTAAGTATTTAAACAGGTCGAAGCCTTTACGGCTTCGACTCTGTGGTAATTTCGGGCGCCGATCCGGGATGCCAGCCTGTATTATCGTGGCTAAGATATAGTCAGGTAACATAATACCGCGCAAACATCGGGCTATTCCAGGGTCGGGTACATGTCGGGAGTAAGCATCGGCAACGGACGGCCATTAGATTCGGCGCACATTTTCAGATATTTATAAACCGAGTTATGCTCCGCTCCGACATAAGACGAAAACGACGGAACCGAAAACGGCATATCAAAAAATCCCTTATATTTGGGAATCTCGATTACATCCAGCTCATCGGGCGTATAACCCGCCTTATCAATCGCAATCGCCAGCGCCGACATCATGCCGCCGATTTTATCGACCAACCCGACCTCTTTGCCATCGATCCCCGAATAAAAATGACCCTCACCGATTTTGCGCACTTCATCTTCAGACATATTGCGCCCGATCGCCACCTTCACTATAAAATTATCATAGAATTTCCTTATCGCCTCTTCCGCTTTGGCCCTTTCCTCGGTCGTGAGATTCCGGGCCGGTACGGTCAGGCCAAGAAACGGCAGGGTGATCCCCCGTCCGAGATCGGCATGCGCTCCGCGCTGAACCAGATCGGAGGTCATGCCCAGTTTTTCGCTCATCCCCTTATCGTACAGCCAGCCGCCGATGACGCCGATCGAACCGGTGACCGTATTCGGCCCGGCCAGGATTTCGTTACCGTACATCGAGATCCAGTAGCCGCCCGATCCGGCCACCTGCCCCTGGCTGATAATAACCGGTTTCATCCGGGCGCATTTTTTCAGGGCGTCGGCGACCAGATCCGAAGCCATTCCATCTCCTCCGGGAGAATCGACCCGAAAGACGACTGCCTTGATATCACCGTTGCCGGCCAGTTTCAAAAAGACTTTTTCCAGCCAGCGGGCGCGGATGCCGTTATCCATCTGACACACACCCAGTCCGTAAACGACCGCGATTTTTGGTTTTTCGCCCCAGGCATCCGAAGTGAGCGCGTTATCCATAAGCTGCCAGGTCGGCATGCCGCTCAATGCCCTGCCGGTCAGATGCATAATGATTGCTTCCTTGTCCGACCAGCGCGCCAGAGTATCGATCAGGCCGATCTCAACCGCTTCTTCGGGTAAAAAAGCGACAGTGCTATCGATTATGTTATCAAACTGCTGTGTGGTCAAA
>CAZJLX010000243.1:0-4671 GCA_964546545.1 uncultured Ignavibacteriaceae bacterium
ATCTGAGGGCACCTTTATTTCGCCCATTGAGTCAGTTTCGATGCGATAATCCATTATATTTCTCCGGATTTGAAATTTTTTATTTCGCTCAAAATAAGGATTAATCCCATCAATCTCAAGGGTTTTAATACCCGATATTTACGTTTTTTGCCGGTAATATTAAATTTTCCGCCCAATATCCAAAAAAATAAGAAAAAACGTGAACAAGGAGCGATTTAATTGGTTTCAGACATATTAACTTTGCATTGATATTTATTTATCGATGATTGATATGGCAGGTGAAATGGAGATAACTTAAAATGATTCGAAAAATGAAAATAATAGTCCCCCTGGCTATCGTTGCGGTGGGCTTTGTTTCTATGATATTCTTCCTTGGAATGCGCACTGATGTCCCGCGAAAAACTTTTAAAGCGCATCCCCGGATTGTCAGCACGATGATCGCTCATTTAGAGCAAAAATCGGCCACCATATCGGGGCTTGGCCGTGTTGTCAGCTCTCAGCCGGTAAATTTATACAGTGAAGTGACCGGGACTATCGAGTCGGGTAATATCGCTTTTCAACCGGCTCAGTCCTTTAAAAAGGGTGACCTTCTTCTTAAAATCGATGACCGGCAAATCAGACTGGATATTAAAAGCGCCAAAGCTGAATTGCTCTCGGCCCTTGCAATTGCACTGGCCGAAATAAAATCGGATTACCCGGAAAACTACCAAACATGGCGAGATTATTTTGATGCCTGCAATTTTGAATCCAAATTGAAACCTTTGCCTGAAGCGGATGATCAGAGAATTCGACTATTACTCTCCCGTCTCGGCATCTACAAATCGTTTTTCGCGATTATGGATTTGGAAATAATGCTTGAAAAACATTATCTCTACGCCCCCTTTAGCGGCTCAATCGTTTCTGCCGATTTGAGAGTCGGTTCAACCGCCCGGGTCGGATCATATTTGGGACAGATAATAAATCTGGATAATTTGGAGGTCGAACTTCCCGTTAATAGCAATGAAATTGGCTGGATCAGGGATGGCGCCGAAGTTAAATTAATATCAGAGGAGTTAAATAGCGAATGGAAAGGCAGGATTGTTCGTATCGGCGGCGCCATTGATCAACAGACACAAACGATTCCGGTTTATATAAAAATCAATAATAAAAATTCTACGCCATTGTATGAAGGACTCTATTTAAATTCGGAAGTTCCCGGTATTGATATCGAGGATGCTCTGGTTATCCCCCGTCATGCATTATATAATGATTCATTTGTATATCTTATCAAAGACGGCAAATTTGAAATCAGAGAAGTCTCTATCGCCAGAAAAGAAAACGATTCGTTAATCCTTTCCGGCGGTGTTATGGATGGCGACACGGTAGTCATTGATCTGTTACAAGGCATTACAACCGGAATGCTTGCCGAGTCAAGATAAATAGAAATAAATATTCGAGTTTACAATATGTCAAAAATCATATCATATTTTGTACGTTATCCAATCTGGGTAACGGTTCTTATGTTTTCAGTTATTATATTCGGCTTGATTTCATTGTCGCAGATGCGCTTCTCATTTTTTCCCGAAACGGAACCTGACACTATAAATATTCAAGTCGTTTATCCGGGGGCCTCGCCAGTTGAGGTGGCTGAGGGTGTCATTATTAAAATAGAAGAACAGCTGGAGGGATTAGACGGCGTTGAGCGGGTCACCTCCAATTCCAAAGAAAATTTCGGCTCGGTTTCGATCGAAGTCAAATATGGCGCCAATATAGATAAGGTTTTGACCGACGTTAAAAACGCGGTTGATGGAATCAATTCATTTCCGGTCGGTGCCGAAAAACCATTGATTTTCGAGCAAAAATTCAGAACCAGATCGTTGTCGCTCGTTCTTTTCGGTGAGACTGATCTATATAATTTAAAATATATCGCCGAGGAACTTCGGGACAATCTTCTCGATTCTCCTGAAATAACTCAGGTTGATATTGACGGACTGCCGGACCTCGAAATAGCGATTGAAGTCTCGGAAACAAACATGCGCCGTTATCGGTTGACCTTTAATGAAATCAGTAACGCCGTTAAAGAGGCCAATATAAATATCTCCGGCGGTAAATTTGAAACGGAAAACGAAGAAATACTGATCCGTACCTGGGGCAAAAATTATCATGCCGGCGGACTCCAGGATATTGTTGTCAGAGGTAACGACGATGGGGTGGCGGTCCTTTTAAAAGATGTCGCCGAAATAAAAGAAATCTGGGAGGACAGTCCTGAGAAAATTTATTACAATAATCAAACAGCGCTGGTTTTGAATATCGATCAGACCGAACAGGAAGATATTCTGGCGATTGCTGATATCGCCAAAGAGGAGGTCGTAAAGTTTAACGCGACTCATAATAATGTTAAGGCTCGCGTTCTTGATGACCGAACCATTCCGCTCCGCCAGCGTGTTGAATTACTGACAAAAAACGGAATTATCGGATTAATTCTGGTTATGATCGCCCTCGGCTTTTTTTTAAATTTAAGACTTTCCTTCTGGGTTGCTCTCAGTATTCCCTTTTCTTTTGCCGGCATGTTTATTGTTGCCTCATTCGTCGGCATTACTATTAATGTCATCTCTTTATTTGGGATGATTATTGTTATCGGTATTCTGGTGGATGATGGTATTGTCGTCGGTGAAAACATTTTTGCCCATTATGAAAAGGGCAAAAACGCTTTGCAGGCGGCAAATGACGGGGCCGTTCAAATGACCGCTCCGGTGATAACATCGGTGGCGTCAACAGTGGTTGTTTTTGGTGCCTTTTTCTTCATTCAGGGTATTATGGGCAAATTTATCTGGGAGATGGCCCTGGTTGTAATTGCTTCATTAATTTTCTCGCTGGTGGAAGCGTTTTTTATACTGCCGTCACACCTGGCCCATTCCAAAGCTTTAAGACAAAACAGCCACAGCTCCCGGATAAGAAAATATATTGAAAAAGCAATTGCCTTCCTGACCTATAAAATGTACGCACCGCTGTTAAAGAAAGCCATGACTCATAAATGGATCACGATCGTAACCCCGGTGGCACTGGTCATGATAACTATCGGTCTTATGGGCGGAGGACTTATTCGTGCCACATTTTTCCCCGATATCGACAGCGATACAGTCTCGATTAATATGTCGCTGGTGGCGGGTCGCCAGGAAAACGTTACCGATTCGTTACTTGCCAATATTGAAGAATCCTGCTGGTCGATAAATGAGAAGTTAAAAAGCGAGCGGCCCGACGGACGCGATATAATTCTCGGAATCGAACGAATAATCGGCAGAAATGATTATGGCGAATCAGGAAGTCACACCGGCAAATTAGTTATTCAACTGCTTGATGGTGAAACGCGTAATATGGAGAGTTACCTTATCAGTAATCGAATCCGTGACGCGGTCGGCACGATACCTGATGCTCGCGAATTGACATTTGGTCAAGCCGGAAGATTCGGCAAAGCAGTCTCGATATCCCTTCTGGGGAATGACTATGATCAGCTAAAACGCGCCCGCGATCTGCTTAAGGCGGACCTGGAGAATTTTTCCTCGCTGAAGGATATCACCGACACCGATGAGGAGGGGCGGCGCGAAGCCAATATTGTTCTAAAGCCGAAGGCTATGGCTCTCGGATTGACGCTTGACGATATCGTCGGGCAGGTCAGGCAAGGATTTTTTGGCCTTGAGGCGCAACGAATCCAACGGGGAAAAGATGAAATTCGGGTTTGGGTAAGATACCGACCGGAAGATCGAATTTCGTTGAGCAATCTCGATTATATGCGTATCCGAACCACAGAGGGTGCCGAGTATCCTTTATCCGAATTGGCGGACTATTCGATAAGCCGGGGGATTACCGGTATAAATCATCTTGGTCGCAAACAGGAAATTCGGGTCGAGGCCAACCAGACCGATGTCGAAGAGGACCTCCCCCCCATTCTGAATGAAATCGAGCAGAGTGTTCTCCCCGGAATCCTGGGGCAAGTTCAGGGTGTCAGAGCTTCATTTGAGGGACAATCGCGCGAGGAAGGTAAAATGAAAAGATCGATGTTGATTGCTTTCCCGGTCGCACTTATCATAATGTATATTATGGTAGTCCTGGTGTTCCGTTCCTTCAACCAGGCGATATTGATCTTCTCCCTGATACCTATCGGGATATTAGGCGCTATCTGGGGACACGGAATCCATGCCCTGCAGGTAAATGTATTGTCGGTTATCGGAATAATTGCCCTGTCCGGTATTATAATTAATGATGCCATTGTGTTTGTCGATCAGATAAACCGTAATCTAAGGCAGGGCCAGCAGGTATTTGATGCCGTTTACAACACCGGGCTGTCACGTTTGAGACCGATTCTTCTGACCACCTTTACCACGGCGCTTGGCCTGGCTCCGCTTATTATGGACACCAGCCGCCAGGCTCAGTTTTTAATACCGTTAGCAATCTCAATTGCCTATGGCCTGATGTTCGGAACCTTTATTCTGCTGGTGATACTCCCCTCAATCTTTCTGGCCTTTAATGCTCTTAAAGTCAGATGGAGCCGTTTTCTTACAGGTCACATTATACAACCCGAGGCGGTCGAACCGGCCATTATTGAATTGAATAATATGAAGCGAAATAAAGAAATTATGACGGCCGATAATTAACAACCATTCTGTATAAAATCGCAATTTCCTAAAGCAGGAC
>CAZJLX010000244.1:0-4605 GCA_964546545.1 uncultured Ignavibacteriaceae bacterium
AGACCAGGGATGTGATGTAAAAGCGCGTCTCGTGCTCGATCTTATCGGCGATCTATTTTTAATCGGCGTCCCGATCAAGGGGCACATTCTGGCCGCTCGCTCGGGACATAAGGCCAATGTCGAACTGGTTAAAAAGCTGCAATCGCTATATCGCAAGAAAAAACTGGCCAGTAAATATCAGAAAGCAATCGCCGAGCCGTTTCTTGACATAAACGGCATTTTAAATATCATGCCTCATCGTTATCCTTTTCTATTGATCGATAAGGTTCTGGAATTGGAACCGGAAAAAAGAGTTGTCGCAATAAAAAATGTGACATATAACGAGCCTTTTTTTCAGGGTCATTTCCCCGGTTACCCCGTTATGCCTGGCGTTTTAATAATTGAGGCGATGGCTCAGGCGGGAGGGGTTCTGCTGCTGGAAGCGGTTAAAGTCCCGACCAAAAAATTGGTATTCTTTCTTGGCATAGATAAGGTGAGATTCCGCAGACAAGTTCGTCCCGGAGACTCCCTTCGATTTGAATTGGAGATGCTTGCTTTTCGGCGCGGGACATGCAAGATGAGGGGCAAAACATTTATCGGCGACGCGTTGGTGGCCGAAGCCGAACTAATGGCGGTCATCAGAGATCGATGAGTAATATTCACCCGACAGCAATTATTGATAAAACGGCGCAAATCGGCGAAAATGTATCGATTGGTCCCAATACTATTGTCGAGGCTGATGCTATTATCGAAAATGATGTTATTATCGGCGCCAATTGCCTTGTGGCTCAGTATACTGAACTGAGTCGTGGTGTCAAACTTTTTCATGGTGTCGTTGCCGGTACTGTACCGCAGGATTTAAAATTCGGCGGAGAAAAAACCAGACTGCTGATCGGTGAAGACACGACTATCCGAGAATATGCCATGTTAAATCGCGGAACGACCTATCATAATCAGACGGTGATCGGAAAAAATTGTTTGCTGATGGCGTACAGTCATGTCGCGCACGACTGTATAGTCGGCGATAATGTGATTTTGGCCAATGCGGTCAATCTCGCCGGACATGTCGAGGTAGGTGATTATGCCATTATTGGCGGTGTCGTTCCGGTGCATCAATTTGTCCGGATCGGAATCCACTCGATGATCGGCGGCGGTTTTCGGGTTCCCCAGGATATCTGTCCCTATGCTCTGGTGGGCGGGTATCCTTTAAGAGTGGCCGGCCTGAACAAATTGGGCCTCAAACGGCGCGGATTCGGTAATGAAACGATTCGCACGCTCGAGGCGGCCTTCAAATTTTTGTTTTTCTCTAATTTAAATACTTCGCAGGCTGTTAAGAAAATCAGGGATGAGGTTGAACAGATTGATGAAGTAAAAATCATTCTTGATTTTATCGAAAACTCCTCGCGCGGTATCAATAAATAAACGGCCGGGTTTAAAACCATGGTACCGGTTTCGGGATTAAATATTTTATGAAAAAAATAAGAACAGCGGTAGTCGGGGTCGGACATCTGGGGCAACATCATGCGCGATGGTACAACAATATCGAACAATCCGATCTGATCGGCATTTATGACATTGACAGTGATAAATGTCAACAGATTGCGAATGATTTAAAGGTTAAGGCTTTTACCGATTTATCGGAGCTGGAAAGCAGTGTCGAAGCTGTCTCGGTTGTTGTCCCGACCGCAAAGCATTATGAAGTCGCCAGTCGAATGATAAAAAAAGGGATACACTGTTTAATCGAAAAACCGATAACCGCGACCTATGAGCAGGCGCAGGAAATTATAAAACTGGCCGGCGAAGCAAAAGTGACTGTTTCGGTGGGACATATCGAACGGTTCAATCCGGCGGTTTCCGCCCTGAGAGATTTTGATATCCGACCCCGTTTTATCGAGGCCCATCGCCTGGCCGCATTTAATCCCCGTGGCGCCGATGTCGCGGTGGTGCTGGATTTGATGTCGCATGATATCGAACTGGCGCTGCATATGATAAAGTCGAAAATCAGACGGATTGATGCCTCGGCGGTAGCCGTTATCTCAGATACGACCGATATCGCCAATGCCCGATTGACATTCGAAAATGGCGCGGTTGCCAATCTGACGGCGAGTCGTATTTCGCTAAAGCCGATGCGAAAGTTAAGAATATTCCAGAGGTCCGGCTATTATTCGCTTGATCTGGCCGAAAAACAGGCCGATATCTATCGCCTGGCCCATGACTGCCCACCCGATACAACCGGATTTAAGGTCCCTCTCGGTGAGTCAGGCCATGAGGTAATTTATAATAAGGTCAGCGGCAAAGATGAAGATATGCTTCAGCTTGAGTTAACTTCATTTATTAATGCACTGATATCGGGAAAACAACCCGAAGTTTCTGCCGCCGATGGTGCCGAGACTTTACGCGTGGCGATCGAAATTAATCGGGTAGGTATAAACGAAACGAGCCTTTAAAATGTCAGGATCACTTCCTCTCTTTTTGTCGGCCGGGGATCCGTCAGGCGATATTGCCGGTTCGCATCTGATCCGCGAACTGACATCTCAAAACAATAGTATAAAGCTTTTCGGTCTGGGCGGTCGGCGGATGAAAGAACTTGGTCAGGAACAGTTGGTTGAGAGTTCCAGGCTGGCGGTTCTTGGCTTTTGGGAAGTGGCCAAAAAATATCTTTTCTTTCGCCGCCTGATGAAAAATACGGTAACGGCCATAAAAAAAAACCGACCCCGGATTATAGTCCTGATCGATTATCCCGGCTTTAATCTCCGCCTCGCGGAACGGATCAAACCGCTTGGTATCCCGATTATTTATTATATCTCGCCTCAGGTGTGGGCCTGGGGATCGGGAAGAATCAGGCAGATTAAAAGGCTCGTCGATTTGATGCTGCTGATTCTGCCTTTCGAAAAGGATTTGTATGATAAAGCCGGTATTAATAATTTGTTCATAGGTCACTATCTTCTTGATGATATAGCCCCGGAACTTATCAAATCGCCATATAATCCCGACTCAAACCTGATTACACTTTTGCCCGGTTCCCGACCGCAGGAAGTCCAGCGGATGCTGCCGACACTTCTGAAGGCGGCGGAAATTTTATCGCACAGGGGACAGTACAAATTTATTGTTGCCGGTGTACCGGGCGATATTGATTACGCAAATTATACAAAAAACAGCCGGGTCGAGATAGAGGTCGTATCCGGCAAAACAAGGCAGTTAATTGCCGATAGTCGCCTGGTTCTGACATCATCAGGGACAGCTACGCTGGAAACCGGAATCATCGGCCGTCCGATGGTAATTATATATAAAACCGGTTTACTGACCTATCTGATTGCACGTCGGTTGGTCAAGCTGGATTCAATCGGCCTGATAAATATTACGGCGGGTAAAAAAATAGTCCCGGAATTAATCCAAAATGAGGCCTCGCCGATAAATATTGCCGATGAAGCCGGACGATTTTTAAATGATTCAGAGTATTGCCAAAAAACGATAGCCGGGTTACATGGGACAACCGACCTGCTGGGAACTTCAGGTGCGGCACAAAAAGTGGCTATGGCCATACAGGAGTATCTCCGTTGATATTGCTCTATAAGACAGTGACGTTTCTGATATATTATATATCGCTGCCATTTTTATTTATAGCATATCTTGGCGGATCAATTACATGGGGTCAGCGTCTTGGGTTTTTAAAATCAAAAAACAGGCCACCCTCAGGCAAATGTGACATCTGGCTGCATGCCTCATCGATGGGTGAAGTGAAAGTGCTTGAGATTATCGTTAATGAGCTTATAGGAATTAACAAAAGCTTTATTTTGCATGTTACCGTGATGACACAAAGCGGGTATAATCTGGCTCAGGAACGCCTCTCCGATAAAGCCTCGATATCCTTTTTCCCGCTTGATTATCGCTCCGCTATCAGAAGATTTTTAAAAGCTGTTGGTCCCAAGGAAGTCGTTTTTATTGAGACAGAAATATGGCCCAATATTATTCTCGAGTTGTCAAAAAGAATAATACCGATTTTTCTGGCCAATGGAAGATTATCCGATAAAGCGACCGGTCGATATGCGAAATTTAAATCGGCGATACAAAAAGTTCTTCGATGTTATCAGGCCTTTATTATCCAGTCGGAAAATGATAAGGAACGATTTGTTAAACTGGGTGCCGAACCGGAGAGAATACTTGTTCTGGGCAATCTCAAACTTGACGCCCCACCTCGCGAAATTAATCCCTGTACTATTAAAGCATTACGAGACAAACTCCCCTTTGAAAAAAACAGCCGAATATTTATTGCCGGTTCGACCCGTAAAGAAGAGAATGACCTTGTTTTAGAGTGCTATAAGAAAATTAAAACGGAAATGCCTGATATAAAATTAATAATTGTCCCCAGGCATCTTGAGCGAGTTGAAGCGGTCTCTCAAAAAGCAGCGAAGATTGACCTGAATTATATATTATATAGCAGGCTTGAAGATAATAAGAAAGATAAGGATGTGCTTATTGTCGACAGGATGGGTGTCTTAAACGATCTGTACAGCATAAGCGATATTGCCTTTGTCGGCGGGACACTGGCGGATATCGGCGGACAGAATATCCTTGAGCCGGTCTGGAATGGAATTCCTGTCTTATTCGGACCCTTTCTTTATAATG
>CAZJLX010000245.1:0-4600 GCA_964546545.1 uncultured Ignavibacteriaceae bacterium
TAATGTTTAATTAAGCAAATTCTTGTAACATCGTCCGAATTTGGCTCTTTTGGGGGCGGATTCTTATTTATTGCCCGATTCTCCGAAGAATTTATGGCTCAAATTCTTAGCAATATATCGTTTATTTTGGAAAAAGAATTTGACACTAAATTAGGTAGTTATTATATTTTGCGTCTGATGTTTTTAATGGTTATACGTCTTGGAGATGTGATGAAAATATTTTTGCGGGAGGTCCCAATATTATGAAGATGACTGTGACCAACTTGGCCATATTGCTTATTTTGACATTTTCGCTTTCTGCCTATGGTCAGCAGCAGGGATTAACATTTGATTTTCTTGGGGGTGGTGCGCGGGCCGAGGGTATGGGGAAAGCCTTCCTCGCTGTTTCCGATGATGGAACCGCTGGGACTTGGAACCCGGCCGGACTTTATTTCCAGGAAAAAACAATGATGGTGTTCAGTTATGGCTTTTTTATGCCGCGCGGGCGGATGACGTATAACTATGATGCACCGAATTATTATGGTTATAATCATGAAGGCTCGATTAATTCGCTGGATTATTTAAACATTATTTCGCCGCTTAGAGTCAAAGGTCGTCATGTCGTCGTCAATATATCTTTTTCCCGTAATTTTAATGTCTACAATCGTTTTAGCGAAGTCCTCTTTTCCCATAATTACTGGGATAGTGATGAACCCAATTCGCTTTCCGAAACAAAGGGTGGCTTAAATCAGGTCAGTATCGGGCTGGGAACAAGAGCCTATGATCGTGTTTCGGTCGGTCTTTCGGCCAATGTCTATACCGGCAATGTCGTTACCGAGGAGAACCGGTATATCTCTGCCGACACCACAATATCATCCACCCACTATTTTCTCGAGAATTCTGTTTTTACGACCGACTCATTAAGGCTTTCCGGATTTAATTTCAATCTGGGATTGTTGTATGCCGGTGATAAATTCCGGGCCGGTGCGGTTATCCGCACGCCCTTTAATCTAAAGGGTGAATCGGATAGTACACAAGTATATATAACCAAAGTTAATTCGGTTGGCCCAAGTTCCGTTTACACTCTCCCGGCGCCGTTTTTGAATGATACTATTTATCCTCTGCCAACCTCACATTCCAAAATTGAAATTCCGCTAACAATCGGTATCGGTCTCGCATATCATATTGAGGATTACTGGGTGGTGTCAGGCGATCTTGAATATAAAAAATACTCGGGAAGCAAAATCTACACGCAGGCCCCCGAGGGTTTATCCTATTCGCCTTCGGGTGACTTGACTATAACTTATGATGACGATGTTATCATTCCGAATTTCTCCAATGTTTTCCAGTTCCGATTGGGCAGTGAATATATATTTCAGACCCCCATCGGAGAGGTGCCGGCCAGAATCGGTTTCAGGAATGAATCGTTTCCTCAGGGCGATATTGAAAGTTATGATATTATATATACCGGTCCGCTGAACCCGCCCGACTCTTCGCAGATTTATTACGAGTTCAATTACGGAACAAATCAGATCAGCGGATTAAGTCTGTCGGTCGGGACTGGTATCCACTGGTCTCAGATTATACTGGATTTTGCATATACCTATTCTCATTATGAACAGAATATTTACCGATTTGCCACCGGAACAAGACAGCGAATATATAATGAATGGAAAAATCATCATATCGAACTGTCTTTCACGGGATACTTTTAATACCGGGATTATTATTAAGGGGTCGAAAAGCGACCCCTTTTTTTGTCGAGGATAATGTAAACGACCAAAATGACCGATAGAAAGCACAATACGGATTCATTGAGAAAGAGAATTAAACGATGCGCGCCAAAGTCAAAATAAAGAAACATGATATAAAACAGGACAAGTTTACTACCTTTATGCTTCAGTCCCGGGAGTGGTTAACCGAGCGATGGCAGCCGGTGGCTTTGGGTGCGGCGGTTGTGGTCGTCATCGTAATTGCCATCGTCTATTACAATAACATACAGTCGGGGAAAAATGTTCAAGGGGCCGCCAGACTGACCGTGGCGATTAGCGAGATGCGACAGCAGAATTATGAAGTGGCCATCTCCGAATTAACGGCGATTGCCGATGAATATGGCGGACAAACCGCCGAGATGGCTCTGTTTAATCTGGGTAATGCCCAATACGAATATCGGAACTATGATGCGGCTATGGAAAGTTTCCAGAGGTATCTCAATAAATACAGCAAAAATAAATATAACTCTGCCTCGGCCCTGGCCGGGATCGCCGCGTGCCTTGAAAATAAACAGGAATATTTAAGCGGCGGAGATAAATTTAAAGAGGCGGCCACCAAATATCCGGGTTCGCCATCGGAACCGGATTATTATCTCGGTGCGGTCCGTTGTTATGTCATGGCTGGTGATAGTGAAAATGCTAATTTAATGGTCGAAGCATTGGAAACGAAATTTCCTAACTCCGATTTTGCTCGTAGAGCTGCGATGATGGTGATGCAGCTTAAAACCCAATAACGATGTATGATATAATGCCGGGGGATAATAAGCTAAAGATCGCTTTCCTCTGGCACATGCACCAGCCTTTCTATCTTAATCCCGAATCAAATCAGTTAATGATGCCCTGGGTGCGGTTGCATGGTGTCAAGGATTACCTCGATATGCCGCTTCTGGCCGCGCGTCATGGCGTTAAATGTACTTTTAATCTGGTCCCCTCGCTGTTGGATCAAATTGAGATGTATTCGCAGGGTGTCACTGACCGGCATCTCGAATTATCCCGGGTACCGGCGAGGGATTTGACTTTCGAAATGAAAGAAGAAATCCTCAAATCATTTTTTGATGCCCACTCGCCGACCATGATCGAACCGTTTATGAGGTTTCGTCAGCTCCATCGCAAATATGAAAGCTCAGCCAGTAATATCAAACTGGCCGTCGAAATATTTTCAACCGCTGAATGGCGCGATTTGCAGGTCTGGTCCAATCTGGTCTGGGTCGATCCGCTTTTCCGAAAGGAGTCGCCGGTCAGGGAACTATTCGCCCAGGGTCGTGATTTTACCGAGGAAGACAAAAACAACCTTTTGAATTTCCATCTCGATATTTTGAAAAAAATCATCCCAACTTATCGTCAGTTAAAACAGGAAGGTAAAATAGATATCTCCTTTACGCCATATTATCATCCAATTTTGCCGCTTCTAATAGATTCCGATGCGGCCCGCGAGTCGGTCAGCGATATAACTTTGCCGAAAAATCATTTTAGTCACCCGGAGGATGCGCTTCATCAGATTAAAAGATCGGTCGAAAAATACCAGGCATTATTTGGCAGTCTGCCGGATGGGATGTGGCCCTCGGAGGGTTCGGTGTCAGAGGCGGCGGTGGATATGATCAGAAGCTGCGGACTCAAATGGGTCGCGACCGACGCGGAAATTCTGCATTACTCGATTTTAAAATCAAATCTTAACTCGGCAGGTAATCCGCCCTCGTTTGTATACCGCTTTGGCCGCGACAATGGGATCAAGATGTTTTTCAGGGATCATGCTCTGTCGGATAAAATCGGTTTTGTCTATTCCGGCTGGGGAGCGAAGCGGGCGGTTGATGATTTTATCGGCAATCTGATAAATATTAAATCATTTTTGGGTAGTCGTCTGGATCAGGCGGTCGTCCCGATCATACTCGATGGCGAAAACGCCTGGGAATATTTCCCCAATGACGGATATGAATTTTTGAATCTGTTATACCAAATGCTGGCCGAACATGATGAACTCGAAGTTGTTACCTTATCCGAAGCGGCCAAAAATTTAATAGCCATCGAACTGCCATCGATTTTCTCCGGCTCATGGATCAATCATAATTTTCGGGTCTGGATCGGTCATGCCGAAGATAATCTGGCCTGGGATTGCCTCTATGAAACAAGAAAAATGCTGGTTCAATACGAAAAGGATAATCCCCAGGCCGATCCCGAACTGATAAAGAAGTGCTGGGAGCAGATTTATATTGCCGAAGGTTCTGATTGGTGTTGGTGGTACGGCGATGATCATATCAGCGCTCACAATGACAAATTCGATTTACTCTTTCGACAGCACTTAATCAGTATTTATCAAAGGCTGGGTCAAAATCCTCCCGACCTGCTCCGGCGGCCAATCTTTCGCGGACAGACCGAGTCCTTCATAACCATGCCGGAGGCCCTGATTACGCCGACTCTGGATGGTTTGTTGACGCATTATTACGAGTGGAGCGGGGCCGGTGAATATGATTGCTCGAGCGCCGGAGGCGCGATGCATCGCGTCGAAAAATTTATTTCTAAAATCTATTTCGCATTCGATAATCAGTATCTGTACATTCGGCTTGACTTTGACAAAAAATTTGATTTAGTTGGCAAAGGTAAATATCGGGTATTGATTAATTTTAAATCGACCGGCCCGATTGAGATAAATTTGCAGGATTGCGGCCCGGAAGAGAAAGAAAATTATGCTTATGCCTGCAATCAGATTTTGGAAATCAAATTTAAGCGGGAAATGTTAGTCGAATCGGGGTATGGCCAGGTAGATTTTTTTGTGACTCTCTTCTCCGGGAAGGAACTTATGGAAAAATGGCCGTTGGATGTTCCGATTTCGATTAAGATTCCCGACAAAGACA
>CAZJLX010000246.1:0-4584 GCA_964546545.1 uncultured Ignavibacteriaceae bacterium
ACCTGCGGCGCGATTGATAGAGAGACGATGAATGTAATAGTTGAACTCGGGACACCGATTTCTCTGGAGTGTCCGGGTGATCAGGTAGTGTATATTTGCGGACCGGATTCACTCTCATTCCCGATTGGCGGAATTCCTGAAGGAGCCACAGTTTCGGTCGTTCCTCCCTCGGCTTGGTATGATGCGACGACCGGAACGGTCAATTTCTATACCAATTGTGCAGTGGAAAAAGAGCTTCTTATAATTGCTGAAAATGAGTGCGGACCCGACAGTTGCAGTTTCAATGTTTCAGTAACCATGAATTCACGCCCGCTGGTTCTTCTTCCTCCTGACCGGGATATATCGGCCTGCGAAGTCAGCGAAATTTGTATACCGGTCGGAATCGCCGATACGGATGATAATATAACTGAGATTCTGGTCTCACCTGAAGGTGCGGTGTACAATCCGATAAATAACCGGGTATGCTATACTCCTTCCGGCGCCGGTGAATTTCAGATTACTGTTACCGCCATTGACTCCTGCGGTCAGGAAGACTCTGATGTAATTAATATTAACTATATTCTCAACAGCGCTCCGACAATTGAGGCGCCCAAAGATCTTGCCGACACTTTGTGTTTACCGACAGAAATTTGTTTCCCGATTATTTTCAGTGATGCCGAAAACAACATACAGTCGATAAATGTGTCGCCGGTCGGCTATTATAATTCTGAAACCGGACTGGTTTGTTTTACTCCCGACAGCGGTGGTTTGTATCAGTTAACGATAACGGCAAACGATTCCTGCGGTCTGAGCGGTTCGGATGTGGCCATCGTCAATGTCAAGATGAATACGCCGCCTATGGTGGAAACAACACCTTATACCAAATTGATTGTCTGCGAACGGGATCCGGTCTGTTTGCCGGTAACAATTATTGATGTGGATAATAATATCGATTCGGTTGTGGTTACCGGTGGCGATTATCATGGCGATCTGGTCTGTCTGGAATGGACCGAGCCGGGACATTATGAAATTTATATAACCGCCTTTGATTCATGCGGCGCCGTCGGGGCCGATACGGCGGTTATTGATATAATCGAAAACAGCGCCCCGGTAGTTCAGTCAGCCGCCGATTTTGATGTTTTCCAGTGTGTCTTTGAAGAAATTTGTTTTGATGTGAATGTTTCCGATGCCGACGATAATATCATGATTATCTCCGTTAATTACGGTAATTATAATTCGCAAACCGGGCAAATATGCTTCACGCCGGAAGATTCCGGAACCTATGAAATTATCACCTCGGTAGTCGATGAATGTCAGACTTATGGATTTGACACGACTATTGTCACGGTTAATACAGGGCCGGTGGCGGATATTGACTGCCCGGTCGGGCCGGTTTATTATTCATTCTGTGCCCCCTCGATATTATGTTATGAACTTGGAATATATCCCACCGAGGCCATTGTGCAAACGATTCCGGAGGGTCTCTATCAGGATGGTCAGATTTGCTTTAATGCCGATACATCGGGAACCTATCTGGTATCGGTCATTGCCGACGCCGATTGTGGCAGTGATGACTGCCAGTTGGAATTTATCGTTGATCTGGGTCAAGCGGCGGCAATCGACTGTCCTGCGGATACAACCATTTTACTTTGTGAAGCTCAGACAGTCTGCCTGCCGATAACGATTACTCCGGAATATGCTCAGGTCTCCGTTTTGCCGTTTGGTGAATATGTAAACGGTGAACTCTGTTTTGATGTCGATACGGCCGGAGTTTATTCGATGACCCTGATCGCCGAAACCGATTGCGGTAATGATACCTGCCTGCTTGATATAGAAATTGTGTACAACCAGCCGCCGCAGGTAGATGCCGGAAATGATACAACATCTTTCCAGTGTACTTATGAAGAAATTTGTCTTCCGGTTTCGATCAGCGATCCGGATAATGCCATAGATTCAGTAACGGTGTTGCCGTCCGGATATTACGACTTGCAGAACGAGCAAATATGTTTCACTCCGTCAGATACCGGCGAAATTTGCCTGACCGTAACGGCTTTTGATGTCTGCGGATTGACTGCCTCCGATGATGTCTGCGTTATTGTTTCAACCGGTGATTCGGCAAAAATAGATTGCCCGATCGAGCCAATCGCATTAGATCTTTGTGATCCTGGTCAGGTCTGTATTCCCCTGGAAATTACTCCGGCCTCGGCCGAGGTAAGCGTCTCATACGGCGTCTTTGTCGATAATCAAATTTGTTTCTACGCCGATACTTCAGGGACCTATATATTTAAAGTCATCGCTTCGGAAGTATGTTTTACTGACAGTTGCGAAATTACGGTTAATATAACCTTCCATGATTATGCCAACATTATTTGTCCGGATCTTCCGATAAGCGAAATTCTATGTCAACCTGATGAGGTTGGAATCTGGCTGCCGATTTCTCCTGATAATGCCGAAATAACTATCAAGCCGTTTGGTACCTATGATCCGAATACCGACACTCTGACATTTTTTGCCGATACATCCGGCCACTATCAGATTCTGGTAATTGCCGAGACACCATGTTCGGTCGATTCCTGTTCAATTGATGCCTACGTTGCGATTTATGAGGAACCGGAGATAGTTTGTCCCGATGATATTGATACGTTAATGTGTATAGGAGAGGGCACTGAGATCTGTTTTGATATAGACATTTTAAGCCCCGGGGTTGATATAACGGTTGAATCGCCGGGGTATTACAGCGGCGGTATGGTATGTCTGCCGGTGACCGAAGCCGGAACCCAGATTGCCGTGGTAACCGCCACCAATGAATGCGGTACAGCCGTTTGCAGTGTAAGTGTCAATATTACCGAGAATTTACCGCCTGTATTAACGGTTCCCGAGGATCAAAATATTCCCTGGTGTGCCAATGACGACGGTGGTATTTGTGTGGATGGCATCTTTGCAACCGATCCCGAAGACGATCCGCTTATTATCAGTCTGATTGAGGGCATAGGTGAATATATTCCGATCACCGGTGATAGTGGACAGATTTGTTTCACAGCCAATGTAATTGATACTACTTATGAATTTTTGTTGGAAGCCACCGATGGCTGTTCATCTGATTTTAAAACACTCTTGGTCACCGTTTATACATCGGCCGTCTGCTCGGTATGTGTTGATGTGGCAATTGAAACCGATTCATGTGTTGTCATTGGTTCCCGTGTTCCGGTTTATGTCACCGCAACGGCCTCCGATCAACTGGGTGGATTCGACCTGCTTATCGGTTACGATGCCTCAACGATGATCTTTATGAGCGTTAGTCAGGGTGTGGCTATTTCCGGATGGGAATACTTCACATATAATCTGCCCAATCCCAATGGCTGCGGTGGAACATGCCCCTCCGGTTTGATCCACCTGGTGGCTATCGCCGATGAAAATAATGGTCCATATCATCCGCCGTCGGATCAGCTCATGCCTGATGGTACGATTGCCCGGATCGTTATGCAGGTCACTAATGACCAGACTATTGGCGGTCAGTATCTACCGATTGGTTTCTTCTGGACCGATTGCGGCGATAATTCTTTCTCGGATCCCAGTGGGAATTTCCAGTATGTCGATGCGCGCATTTACAATGCTTCGGGAAATGTAATCTGGGATGAATCTGACGACATCCATTTCCCGGATGATGAACGTCACTTCGGTATGGGTGCTCCCGATAGTTGTATGATTGGTGATAAGGTTTCACCGATCAGATGTGCCTATTTCCACAACGGTGGCATCTGCGTCAAACATCCGTCCGATATTGATGACCGCGGCGATCTTAATCTGAATGGCCTGTCGTATGAAATCGCCGATGCGGTTGTTTTTACAAACTTCTTTATTTATGGTATCGCCGCTTTTGTAATCAATCCTGACGCTCAGCTGGCCGCTTCGGATGTCAACGCCGACGGATACGCCCTGACGGTGGCTGACCTTGTTTATTTGATTCGCATAATCGTCGGTGATGCGTTAGCGATTCCCAAAGTGTCTCCTGCAATGAGCCGTTTGGATCTGGCTGTACAAAACAACGAAAATAATATTCACATTAATGCTGATGCTTATTGTCCGGTTGGTGCCGCTCATATGGTCTTTAAATATTCAGGTGTTGACGTCGAACCCCCTGAATTGGGTCCGCTGGCTGAAGATATGGAACTCATGTATAATATTTCCGAATCTGAAATCAGAGTCCTGATATACAGCATGGAATATGGTCGCGCCATTGAAATCGGTGAAGGAGACCTGTTGAATATTAACTTCAGCGGTTCCGGCAGAGTTACTTTATCCGAGTATTCATTCGCTTCTTTCCACGGCGACGCAATAAGTGCCCGAACCGTGTCCGGTTTAATGCCGTCACAATTTAGGGTTTCTCAAAACTATCCCAATCCGTTTAATCCGTCGACTTCGATTGACCTGTCATTACCGTCCGGCGGCCAATGGAATTTAATGATTTACAATATCAATGGCCAACTTGTGAGATCATATACCGGTGATGCCGCTCCCGGTGTGACCACGGTCGAATGGGATGGACGCAATGAAACCGGTCAGGAGGCCGCATCGGGTGTCTATCTGTATCGAGTTACAGCCGGA
>CAZJLX010000247.1:0-4569 GCA_964546545.1 uncultured Ignavibacteriaceae bacterium
TACGATTTTATATTTTAATAAATAAAATCGCGCCGATTTTGTTCGGCGCGATTTTTTTAATCATTTTTCGCCTTTAGCATATAAAGTCAATCTTTAAAACAGCTAAGGGCAGGGTACCGGGATACAGACATCCCAGCAAATAATTGGCGGGTTTTGCGTGCAGTACATTACCCAGATACAACAGGCATACCGGGCGTTGGCTTCTTCGGTGGAAACAATTGTCATTCCTCCCGCAAACAGCACGATGAAAGCAAAAATCAGAATTACTGCTTTCATTCGTCGCAAAAATTTCATCCTTTCTCACCTCCTTTCAGCCAGCTAAAGAGTTCCGTTACTCTAACACATCGATAATCTCTTCCTCCTGTTCCGCTTCCAGCGCCCCCGCCCAGGCGCCAAGAATGACGCCGGTGGGAGATATAATCACGGTTTGAGGAAGAACATTGCCTTTGTACACTTCAACGATATAAGGGTCATCGGCACACATAACCGGATAAAGTATATCATAAAGCTCGATGACCGGTCCGGCTTCCTCCGGCAAACCGGCCCAAAGACCCAAAAAACGGTAGTTGCCGCCGCTATATTTTTCATACAGGTAATTCCAGAATTCCAGATTATCGGTACAGGATGAACATCCGGGAGCGAACCAGAATAACAGCGTAATTGGAGCCTTTTCATGATACCTCAGATTGACATCATTACCGTTTATATCCTGCGCGGAAAACGAGGGAACGACATCTTCTTCGGCAAGTGTCTTAAAATACTGCCTGGGATCGTTTATGATTGCTTTAAGATTTCTGTTCTGAATTATCAGATAGATAATTTCTGCGCCCATCAGGACGACCAGGACAAACAGAATCAGAATCAGCCGGTTTTGTTTTGGCATAGAATCCAAATCCCACGGATATTTTCGTCCGAAAAACCGTCAAATAAAAATATTTAACTGTATTAAATCGTCTCCTCTACCCAGCACATTTCTATTTTACAAAAGCCGGAACAGGATGTCAAGTATTGAATTTTAAACCGGCCAAATTATGCATTTATCCATAGGTCAGTGTTTAAAAAGTGCATGGATAAGAGCGGAGATTACGGCCCGATTCTATTTCAGCAAGAGCATTTTTTTAGATTCGGTTTGTGTGTCAGTAGTAATTTTGTATAAATAAAGACCCGACGCGACTTGGTGACCTTTATTATCGCGGCCGTCCCAGACGATCATATATTCGCCGGCCGGTTTATTGTCATCGACCAGGTCAACTATTTTCTGCCCGAGGATATTATAAACCGAAAGTCTTATATGCGTTTTGGTCGGAAGGGCATAACGGATCACTGTTGATGGATTAAACGGATTGGGAAAATTCTGGCGTAAAATACTGTTTTCAGGAGAGAGTGATTTATTGTCCTGCTCGTAGACATAGGTTGGTGTCAGCGTATCATTGTTAAACATAATGATAATATTATTACTGAGACAATTGGCAATGGCGAGATCATTATCGCCGTCGAAATCAAAATCGGCCGGGAGGATCATCTGTGGATGCGATCCGACCTCATACTCGCCGCGATTGGTAAATGTTCCGCTGCCATTGTTTTCAAAAAAGATAAAACTATAACCGTCCTGATTGGTGACGACCAGATCGGAGTCACCATCGCGGTCAAAATCGGCAGCATTTATATAATATGGCGTGGAGCCGGTCGGATAACTGTTCACGTTGAAAGTGCTGTCGCCATTGTTGAGCATGATCCGAATCGAGTCGGCATCATGATTGGTTAGAGCGATATCGCAGTCATTGTCATTATCAAGATCGACGGGTAAAATCGAGTTCGGTCCGTCGCCGGCATAGAACTGTAATGAAGATGTGAAAAATCCACTGCCGTTATTAAAGAGGATAGTCAGGCTGTCCTGATAATAATTACCAACCAAAATGTCGATATCATTGTCGTTTTCAAAATCGTAACATTTAATATGTCCGGCCCAGCTTCCGGCTTCATAAAAAACAGGCGATAAAAAGTTACTGTCGTTAAACAGAATTGACACAGCCGAAGTATCGTAATTGCCGATGACCAGGTCCTGTTTGCCATCGCCGTTTATGTCACCCGCCTGAATTTCATACGGTCCGGGGCCGGCATAATAAGTAGCCGATTTGGCCAAGCCGCCATTTACCTCAGCCATAAAAACAGTGATACTGTCATTATTGTAATGAGTAACGACCAGATCAATGCCATATTCACTGTCAAGATCGGCGGCGCAAAGATAACCCGGATTATCGCCGATAGTCGCCAGGGCTGTTTTCTCGAATGTACTATCGCCGGCATTGCGATAAACGTCGACACTAAAACTCCCCCATTGCGAAACGGCCAGGTCGATCGCAAACAGATCATCAAAATCTCCGGCGGCCATGACATACGGGCAGCTATCGGTAACCAGACCGATCGGCGATGGAAAATTACCGCTGCCGTAATTGAATAGCAGGGCAATTTTATCCGAAGTAACATCGGTGGTGACCAAATCAATATCGCCGTCGATGTCAAGATCGGCGGCCGTCAGTGCACTGACCGAATTCTTCAGACCGGATCCGAATTTGACCGGTTCGCTGAAAGCGGTATCATCATAATTGTATATTACGGCGGCATATCCGCCGCTGTCACTGGTTATCAGATCAATGTCGTTGTCGGCATCGATATCTTCAGCCACAATGTCGACGGCTCCGTTTCCAACGGTATCTATAAGACTCGTAAATGTACTGTCGCCGTTATTATAAAAGATATAGACGCGATTAGAACAGGCGACCGCCAGATCGGTCAGGCTGTCGGCATTCAGATTTGCCGAACATATCGCATGAGGACTATTGCCGCCCAGGTCAAGCGTATCAAGAAGAGTAAAAGTACCATTGCCATTATTCAGATGAACGGTCACCGAGGCGGCGATATCATTGGCGACCGCCAAATCAAACGTACTGTCATTGTTCAGATCGCAGGCGCAAATTGCCACCGGAGCATTATCAGTGGCGTACGGCACGGGCGATAAAAATGAAGTGTCACCGTCATTTATCAGGATGACAAAACTGTCGACCGCGTAGCCACAGACGGCCAAGTCCAATCTTGTGTCGCCGTTAAAATCAGCCGAGGTCAAAGCGCCCGATCCGGTGACCGCTTCGTATTTGGCTGAGTCCGTAAAAAATCCGAGACCGCTGTTTATTAATATCAGGAGGCTGTCTTCCGCTTCGGTGCTGACAGCGAGATCGTTATCGGAGTCGCCGTCAAAATCATAAACGGAAATCGCCAAAGGTATCGCTGAGATTGGATAAATGATGGGATCACCAAAGCTGCCATCACCGGTTCCAAAAAAGATTGAGATTGAACTATTTGTCCCGCTGTTAAAACAAATAAGGTCGATATTAATATCGCCGTTTAAATTGGTCGCGATAATACCACGCGGCGTATTTCCGGACGGATAAACCAGAGCACCGTCAAAAAGCGGTGTAAAGGCCAATACCGTACATGATATAAGTAAAAATATCAGAACTGTGAATAGTCTGACAATATTGTTAATTCTCATCTTCTCTCCCGGCTATGGATATACAAATATTTATTAAAATAAAGATAGGCGGCACAGATTAAAATGGCAAGCAAAAAGCAGATTACAATAATGTCAGGCCGGTAAAGAGTTTAAAATATGATTAAAGAATTGTATCAGTATTAGACTTTTTTGTTTTTTGTTTGTCAAAGCTGTAACAAATTCATCTAAGGAGATATATCTATGCGACGTTTGACCTTTTTAGCAATCTTTATTTCTCTTCTGATAGCGACAATAATGATCGGCTGTAATTCGATTAAAATGTCCAGCGGATATTGTCCAACCGGATTAAAGGTCGATGGATTGAGAGCAGAAGAATGGGATAAGCTTCCTACAGCCTATTTCGAGGAACAGGATGTTCTGGTTGGTCTGGCCAATGATGACCAAAATCTATACCTGATTTTTTGTTTTAAAGAGCCGGCATGGGCACGAGCGGTCTCGAAAGATGGATTAACGCTCTGGCTGAATAATAAAGGTAAGAATAAAAGAACTTTTGGCGTAAAATATAGGGGTGTCCCGTCGCTATCCGAACTTCCGAAATTTGACGCGCCATGGGGTATGGGCGAAGACGTTACAGGCAAAAGGGGAGGTATGGAAAATATGGTCGACAGCCTGAAAAAAGCATCGGTCGAACAATTTTCCGTTGAGCGAGAAGAAAACAGCTTTGTTATCGCCCGGGACGGTAGCAATGGTCCCGCCGCCGGATTTAACAAGTCAAAGGATATATATACTTATGAATTTTCTATTCCGCTTAAGGAATCCGAATTGGGCTATTATGGTATCGGCATTAAACCGGGTGAAGAGTTGGCGCTCGGCATAGAGTGGGGAGCTGATATGGAAATGAAACGTTCGGATATGGGCAATATGGGCGAAAGAGGCGGTGATGGTATGATGCCTCCTGGTGGCGGCGGAATGCCAGGCGGTGGCGGAATACCGGGTGGTGGCGGTAGTATGCCGGGCGAGGGCATGGGCGGTCCTCCGGGCGGAATGGAAAAACCGAA
>CAZJLX010000248.1:0-4568 GCA_964546545.1 uncultured Ignavibacteriaceae bacterium
AATTAAAGCGGCGGCTATCACCGCTCGATATTGTGATTTAAAAAAGCAACCGCTAGTCGATATTACGGTCAACGTAGATAATTCGCAGTTTATAATACCGGTTGAGCCGGCCGATCCGGAAGAGATCAGACAGTTTCAGATTAAATAAAAAAAGAGCGGGATTCTCAAGCCTTTTCAGGCGAAAATCCCGCTCTCCTTGTTAGAGTAACCGAGCAGCTATACCGCCAAATATGCCGCCGATTTTCTTTTTTCTTTCGACTGCCTAATACTTTCTTATCAGGCAACCGGTCTCACTACCGAATTATATAAGTAACAAGTTCTGTGCCGGACAAAGTTAAATCATTGTAAATGATAATATTGCAAGCACTTACGGGGTATTTTAATATTTATTTATACCCTCTCCATCCGATTATCACGCATTAATTGCGGCCCGAATCAGACAAGACGGGCTGATTGCAGATGTAAGTATTTATTATACAAAGACTTGCGATGGCGCAACAAATGTTTATTGGAGATTGGATTTGGCGCAAAAGAAAACCCCTCTTATAACAGAGGGGTTTCTCACTTGCTGATGCGAATTTAATATCAATCTTTGTTACTTCAGCATCATCATTTTCTTAGTCGCAGAGTTCTGCCCGGCATCTAAGCGGTAGAAGTAGACACCACTTGAAACCTGAGAACCGGTATTATCGGTTCCGTCCCATGTAATTGAATGTGAACCAGCCGTCCGAAAATCACTATAACTTTTCACCTGCTGACCGAGGACATTATAAATAGTCAGATTAATGTCGGTCGGCGAAGGAAGATCAAAATTAATAATCGTTGTCGGGTTGAACGGATTCGGATGATTCTGTTTCAATTCGAAGGCCATCGGCAAATTGGGTTGATCCAAATCGGTTAAAGAATAAGAAACTGTTCCGAATTCAGGAACCGAATAGGTCATATCGCCGGTAGATTCGTCGTTGTAAATGAACATAGGAGAATGGCTAGGTGTTTCGATTTCAATTGCGGAAAGTTCAATTTCCTTGACCGACTGGTCTTCAACCGTAAAAACCAGATTGGCGATTATTCCATCGCCCGGAGTCAAATCAGTATTCTCACCGAACACCATCGGGATCATACCGATCACAACCGTATGGTTGTCATTGTCGATTGTCGCATGCCTGAAATCGAAATTCTCCGAACGGGTTCCCTCAAAGACGACTTCCTTCAAGGTAACGCCTTCGGTAAACTGCAGTGGAAGATCCAATCCAATCATCGCATTTTCATTCTTAAGCTCAAGAGGAATAACAACATTTTCCGCATCCAAAACAGCTTTTTCAGCGGCAATCGAGTTCACCTTGGCGCCAAATGCGGTGGCACAAACCATTACTACCAAGATGACCGTGATGATGCCAAAACGTTTCATAAATACTCACCCCCCGTAGGGTTTAAGGTTTAATTTAGGCTGACGACCTCAGACAAACGCTCCATGTCTGTCGTGCAACCGTTTACTGTCGCAATACCTTCAAAATCAGTAATTCCGTTTTGTTTAAGTGAGGGCTTAAGGTGAGGAACTTCTGTACAAATAATACATATATTATCGAGTTTTGTCAAGTTTTTTATTTTATTGGTAGTCTTTGCTCTGAAAGAGGAAAAGGAGCAAAAAGGATAGAAGGTAAAATCAGTGAAATGATTTTTCTCAATTGCGCCCGTATACAATCCGGCGTCAATAAAAGCGACGTTTCTGTTTAAGAGTCCTATTCCAAAACCTCCAAACACTTATAAAAAATACATTTAAAAAAGTTCCCCTCGTTTCGATTTTTTTTGATTTTTTTAAAATATATTTTTCAAAGCCAAAGACAATCCTTTTTTTATTAAAATGGCCTCATTCTTATTCATATTTTACATACAGCCAGGGGCGCCATCGCCTCCATTATTTATTTATCTATCATTCACTTACAGCGAAATGGGTTTGTTTCGTTACGGGCAAAAATTTTGCTCCTTTTTTTATATACGGGCGCGAAGCGAAAAACGGGGCCACTGCCCCAAATGGGTTCGTTTTGTCACGGGCAGGGAGCCCGTCTTTTTCCAGGTAATAGTCTTGACTATCACATCAATTCCAGCAACATAACCGAAAAATGGCTTTGTTTCGACATATCAAAATTTTTTCTTCTCCTTTTTCCGGCCACAAAGATTTATTGCCTATATAAAAAGCGGAGGGGGTGAATTAACATTGAGTTGGCGGGAAAAATGAAATTAATGCTTAGGTTAGCTGTTCGGCGTCAGTTCACACGCTCGTTTTCGACTCGCGCAGGAACTGACGCAACAGAGCATAAATTAATATTTATGTAAAAAATTATTTTATTGCCCTAATAATATTACCCAACCTTCCGGTGGGTTACGAAACTGTTTACATTTAATTTGAATTTTACATTACTCTATAAAAATGCAGTCCAATCTTACCCGCGCTAAACTCTTAATAGATTTCAATTCGTATTCAGAACCAGTTCTTTATTTAGGATCGGTTATTTATAGAATTGGCAGCATCAAGACCAGCCGCCACTTCGGGTAGAATACCTTTTTTGATATATATAGGACGTATCCATTTCCTTAACGCAGGTAACCTGTAGATAAAGAACAGGGTGCCGATGATACAGCAAATTCCTCCAAGCATAACCGTATTTGGAGTCCCAATCCGGCTACCCAACCCTCCCGCCATAAGACTGCCCAAAGGCGCCATGCCGAAAAATGACATTGCATAGAAACTCATGACTCTGCCTCGTTTGTCATCATCAACGATAGTCTGCAATATTGTATTACTGGCAGCCATCTGCAGCATCATGCCCATACCGACAAAAAACAAGAGGACCATCGACAACAATTGATATCGGGAAAGTGAAAAGAGAACCAGCCCGGCTGCGAAAGTGCCGGCTGCTAAACCTATCACTTTTTCGAGACCAAGTACGGTTTTTCTCGATGCCAGGTACAGCGCTCCGACCAACGCACCTGTACCTGCCGAACCCATAAGAAAACCCAGGGTATGCGGTCCGCCATGCAAGATATCCCTGGCAAAAACCGGCATGAGCACCGCATACGGCATTCCCATCAAACTCACTAAAGCCAGGAGTAATAATATCGCCCGTATCGGAGGAAAGCCAAAAGAATATTTAAATCCTTCCATGAAATCCGCAAGCACCCTGCTCCCATGTTTCATAATCGTTGCGCCTTTAAATCGCATAGCCAGGAGGGCCAATATAACGGCGAAAAAACTCACGGCATTAAACATGAAACACGCACCCTCCCCGACCGCACTAATCATCAATCCTGCGATAGTCGGTCCTATCAGCCGCGCGCCATTAACCATAGTCGAGTTGAGCGCAATCGCGTTGCTCAAATCCTCGCGGCGCTCGATCATCTCGACAAGTAACGATTGTCTGGATGGCATATCGAAGGCATTAATTAAACCAAGAATCACGCCCAGCACGATGATATGCCACACCTGTACATAATCAGTGAGGACAAGGATCGCCAGAATCAGGGCCTGGATTGTCGCCAGAATCTGTGTTACGATCAGGATATGATAACGATTCCTCCGGTCAACTATCACACCTGCCAAAGGTGCTAACAGAAACGTCGGAATCTGCGTACTGAATCCCACTAATCCGAGAAGAAAGACCGAGTCGGTTAATCGATAAACAAGCCAGCTTTGGGCTATCCGCTGCATCCAGGTACCAATCAAAGAAATTCCCTGACCGCCGAAAAAGAGACGGTAATTTCGTGAATCAAGTGCTCGTAATACAAATTTAATACCGGATTTACTGCCGGAATCGATGCCACTGCTTTTACTATTCACCGTTTTGCAATTATTCCCTTCATTTCACGTGTATTATACTGTAGCGAAAACAAATTGAGAATAAAAAAACTGAAGCAAGTATTGTATGGACTAAAGTTTTTTATATGTTCTTCATAAAAGGTCATGGCTTACCATGAATCTTTATGAGATTAATGATGGCAACTGGTTAGTCTAAGATATTTAATGCTGACTCGGCAGACAAAAAGATCTGTATAACCGGATACATAGGTAACACTTTTTATTAATTTTCATTTTTATTCTTTTGGCATGTTCTGGTGGATGGATCGATTTATTGTCATAGCCGTCAAGTTGTGCCAGCTTAACCGGGCTGGAATAGATATTCCATATGCGTTCAGTTTTTTGGCTTAGACCGACCAACTCGACAGCCAGGGTTTTACTCAAATAGATAAGGCGACTTTTCCATGAGATATCACTCTGAGATTTAACGGAGCGAAGAGTCAGATCATCGGGACAGGTCATCTCAGGATGGATTAGCGGATATTCTCGGGAGGAGCATGCATACAAATCGGATGTTATCCGCAAATCATATCCACATTTTCCTTGACTAACCTTATAACACAGGATAGCTTAATTAAATTAAAGTTTTCCTTTCGCAACAGGAGGATGCGTGTCGGAGAGTAAAAATAACGACCCGGTCGAATTCCAACCATATATATCATCAGACGAAACTATTGCTGAAGTGACCATTAAAGCGGTCGTACTCGGCTCGATT
>CAZJLX010000249.1:0-4551 GCA_964546545.1 uncultured Ignavibacteriaceae bacterium
CGCAGTCAGGGCCGGGACAATCTCGAACAGGTCGCCGACGATACCATAACTGGAAATATTAAAAATCGGCGCGTCTTTATCCCGATTTACCGCGACAATCGTTTTGGAGGTTTGCATACCGACCAGATGCTGAATCGCGCCCGAAATACCTATGGCAAAATAAAGTTTCGGATTGACCGTTTTACCGGTCTGTCCGACCTGATGCGAATAAGCGATCCAGCCGGCATCAACGATGGCGCGCGAGGCGCCCAGAGCGGCTCCCAGCGAATCGGCCATTTTCTGAATCAAAGGGATATTTTCTTCACCGCGAATACCGCGTCCGGCTGAGACAATAATATCAGCTTCAGTCAGATTCACAGCCTGCCCCGAATCACCGACCATCTCTTTAACTACCGTTCGGGATTCAAAAAGTGAATCATCGACTGTCTCTGCGATAACTTCTCCCTCACCACCGGCAGCTTCGCTAAAAATCTTGGGGCGGATAGTCGCGAACATCACCTTGCCGACAGCATTGCCGGTTACATTGGCGATAATATTCCCGCCGTAGGTCGGTCGGGTAAAGATTAAATTATCGCCATCAAGACTTATATCGGTTATATCGGAAACCATTGCACCGTCGTTTTTGGCGGCGAGGCGACCAAAAAGAGATTTCCCGTAAAATGTCCCCGCTCCGATGACCAGCTGAGGCTGATATTTTTTGATCAGTCCGGTTAAGACATTAACATATATCTCATCATTATAATATTTCAAAGCCGGATTGGAGACGGCGAGAACCTTTCCTCCCCCATGAGCCGCCAGATCATCGGCCGGATTATCGGCCGATTCAGCCAGACAGGCGGTTATCAATTCGGCGCCGATTTTACCGGCGACAGAGATTAATTCATAACTGACATTTGAAAGGTTACCGTTTTTCTGTTCGGCAATTGCCAGGACTTTAATGGCCATCTTTATATCCTTTCATTATTTTTTGACGGGTCGATATTTCTTTTTATCCTATCAATAATGCCGGTCAATATACAAAGCCAAATGGCTTCTTTCAAACTATTTTTACAAATACCATAAGGTTACGAATATTATTTAATTCGGAAATTCCTGTAAATATACTGATAAAAGCCCGGTCATATCATCATAGCTACTGACATTTTTCAATTCCCGCCTCAGTTCTGCTCCGGCCCGGAAACCTTTTGAGTACCAGGAAAGATGTTTGCGCATTTTAAGCGAACCCGGCTTCTCGCCATATTGCTGTATCATCAGGCGCGCATGTTCCAGCGCCAGTTCGACTTTCTCCCTGACAGTTAATTCGGGAACAATCTCCCCGGTTTTCAAATAGGTTTTAATCTGCCTGAATATTTGAGGATTTTTCATCGCCGCCCGACCTATCATAATCGCATCACAACCGGTTTCGGCCAGTATCCGCTCGGCATCAAACGGTGTACAGATATCACCGTTTCCGATGACCGGAATCGAAAGCTCATCTTTGAGCTGTTTAATTTTTGACCAGTCGGCTTTGTCGCCATAGTTCTGGGTCCGGCAGCGGGCATGTAAAGTAACGGCGGCCACGCCGAGTTTTTCGGCGATTTTCCCCAATTCCAGAAAAACCTCGTTTTCTTTATCCCAACCTGTCCGTAATTTTATCGTTACCGGAAACTGCGAATTTTCGACGGCTGCCGATATTATTTCTTTGGCCTGTGATAAATCCTTCAAAAGCGCAGCTCCACCGTTTTTTTTGACCACTTTTTTGATCGGACAGCCGAGGTTTAAATCAATCAGGTCCGGGTTATACTTGCCCATCCGCCTGACTGACCCTGAAACGCACTCGGGTGATGAGCCAAACAATTGCACACCAAGAGGATGCTCGTCAGGTTCGGCATCCAAAAGACGGGTTGTTTTTTCCTGGCCTCGCACAATTGCATCGGTCGAAATCATTTCGGTATAACAAAGATCGGCTCCATAATGACGCGCCAAGAGCCGAAAGGGGCGGTTCGAGACACCGGCCAGAGGAGCCAAAAAGAGATTACCGTCAATGTTCAAGTTTCCGATTCTCATGCCGAAAATATAAGGGAGCAATTGGCATTTCGCAAGGGTGATAAATCGAAGCGAGTTAAGTATATATTAGCTCTTAGGCTTAGAAGAATATGAAATAATGATATGTGAAAGGAGTCCCGTATGCCGGAAATCATAGTCAGATACGAGGACAAAATTATTGAGCGCGTTGTCTCCGAAAAGAAACGTATAACCATTGGGCGAACCAACGATAATGATATTGTTCTGGAAAATCGTGGCGTATCGAGACATCATGCCCAGATAGAATTTAACGACAATGCGGCTGTTGTCATTGACAATGAATCTTTAAATGGTACCTTTATCAATAATCGTAAAGTGTCGGAGGAATTGCTCCGGGATAACGATATTATCACGATTGGGAAATACAGCCTTGTGTATCATACTGAAATAACCCGCGAGGAAACGGCGGCCGAACTTGACGGTACCATGATTCTAAAGACCAAAAAACAGAAAGATTTAATTAAAAAAGACAAGGAAGAACGTGAACTGGTTGATAAGATGGGTGGTTCGGTGCTGGTCGGTGAAGAAAATACAGATTTTTCTAAGCATCAGGTCGACCGTAATGTTACCACCATTGGGAAGGCAAAATTTGTTCATGTTCATGCCAAAGGATTTATGCTCTCGGGAATTCAGGCAAAAATAGTCAAAGAGGATGAGCAGTTCAGTATCGTAAACCTCGGTCGCAAGGGTAAAACCAGGGTCAATGGCGAGCCAATTACCCGCCATATGCTAAAAAACGGCGACCTGATTCAGGTTGGCAAATCGGTTTTCAAATTTGTGGAAGGACGCTGACATATGAAACTGGCGTTAATATCGGATGTTCATGGCAATCAGGAAGCTTTGGAAGCGGTTCTGCGTGATACGGAAAAGCAGGGCGCGGAATCCCTGCACTTTTTAGGCGATGCCGTCGGTTATGGCTGTAATCCCAATGAATGTGTCCGGCTGATTAAAAAACACTGCGATATCAAATTGCTGGGAAATCATGATTATGCGGCTATGGGATTAGAGGCAACCGATAATTTCAATCAGGCGGCACGCCAATCCATGAGTTGGACCCAGGAAGAACTCAGTCAAAAAACGATTCAGACTCTCTCCAACTTTGAAATGTCGGCGGTCTATCTTGACTATTTTCTGGTACATGCTTCCCCCGGCCAGCCGGAAGAATGGAATTATATTCTGGATATGGAAAGCGCCCTCGGAGAATTTGACAATTTCTCTCAGGGAATATGTTTTGTCGGACATTCTCATTTGCCGACCTGTTATAAACGTGATGACAAAGGCGGCCTGATACAGGATACCGGCGGAGAAATTATTTTTCTGCAAAACTGCAAATATATCATCAACATCGGTTCGGTCGGCCAGCCGCGCGACAACAATCCGCGTGCTTGTTATGTTCTTATTGATACCGAAAGTAAAAAGCTGACCTACCGCCGCGTAGATTACGATATAAAGAAAACTCAGGATAAAATGATGAAGGCCAGACTTCCGGAATTCCTGATTAAAAGAATAGCTATAGGCGTATAGAGGTAATCCGATGCTTAAAAAATATTCCGCATATGTTTTATGCCTGCTGATTTCCATACTGGTTGTGACTCTGTATCTGAATGGCTTTTCCCCATTGGTGCGGATGGAATGGAAAATTCAGGACCTAATGTACTCATTCCGGGGGGAAGAGAATCATTCATCGGATATTGTTCTGATAAATATCGATAACAATGCCCTCAACAAATACGGTGAATGGCCATGGCATCGTGACAAGGTCGCGGATCTGCTGGCCGCGGTTGGTTCGGCGGAGCCGAAAACCATTCTTCTGGATATGGCTTTCGATCCTGATATCTTTGAAGATACATCCGGTAATACCCAAATTCTTGCCGGGCAGATGTCATGGATAAAAAATGTCGTTCTGGTATATGAGTATAGTCCTGCTGATTTTATGTCACAAAAAGTGACAGCACCCAAATACTTATCGCATTCATCGATTAATGTTAACAATGATGTCGGCATTCTCGATCAGAGCATGTCTCATCTGGCCAAAAAAATATATTTGCCGCCGGATCAAATGAGTCAATTCGCTGCCGGCCTTGGATTTCGCCGTAATGTTTTTGATGCCGATCGCAAAATGCGCTGGGAACCTCTGGTGATGAATTATGAGGGGTATTATTATCCGTCAGCATCTCTTTTAACGGCCGCAATTTACCGGGGTATCAACCCCTCCGACATAACAGTCATAGGTGGCGAAAAAATTAAAATGGGGCCAATCGAAATCCCGACCGATAAACGGGGCCAGATATTCATTAATTATAACAAGCCGGGCAGATCATTTACCGAAATTTCCGCGGCCGATATTCTCAATGAAACGTACAATATCGATAATCTGGCCGGTCGGCTGGTAATTATTTCCGCCACAGCCGATAATATAATGGAAAAATTTAATACCCCGGTCTCCGGATCTCTCCGATCGGTTGAAAAAACAGCCAACGTTATCGA
>CAZJLX010000250.1:0-4549 GCA_964546545.1 uncultured Ignavibacteriaceae bacterium
TAGCTCGCTGGCACATGATTGGCCATATCCAGACCAATAAGGCAAAAAAAATCATTGAATTGTTCGATCTGATCCAGTCGGTAGATTCGCTGCGTCTGGCCGAAGAAATCAGTCGTCGAGCCGACGAAATCGGCAAAAAAATTGAGTGTTTGATTGAAATCAATTCATCCGGAGAACAATCCAAGTTCGGCGTGGAACCGAAGGAAGCTCTTGAACTTATAAAAACCGTCAAGAAGCTGAGTAATATCCGGCTTTCCGGTTTGATGACTATTGGCCCCTGGACCGATGATGAGCAACTAATCAGGACCGCTATGCGTAAAACTAAAAAGCTATTTGATATGGGGCAAAATGTTTTGGGCGAAAGTTTTAATATCCTATCTATGGGTATGTCGGATGATTTTGAAATCGCGATTGAAGAAGGTTCGACAATGGTTCGCGTCGGAACTGCCGTTTTTGGCGCCAGAGAATAAGGTATCAGGAAAATGATTGAGATTTTAAGTAAAATTGCCGATAGATGAAAGACATGGAATTATATCCAAAAATGGTTTTTGATCGACGATTTATGATTTTCGGTCTTGGCCATGCGTAGGAAGAAAAAAAGTTAATTATTTTAAAATGAGGTGTGGGATGGAATTAACACCCAATGAAATGAGAAATCACCAATTTTCAACCGCCATGAGGGGCTTCAATAAGGCCGAAGTCGGCGCTTTTAAAGAAAGCGCGGCCACCACTCTGGAAGCCGCCCGAACCGAGATTCTTAAACTGACCGAAGAAAAAACGCAACTTGAAGCGAAATACAACGAACTTAAGAATCTTGAGAATACGATCAAGAGTGCGGTGATGAATTCGGAAAAAAATGCCGAGCAGATTGTCGCCAATGCCCGTAAAGAAGCTGAACTTATGATTAGCGAGGCAAAACATCGCCGCGATATGGCGATCCGCGATAAATATGACGAAATTGCCAAACTTGAGGCCAAAGTCAATGAAATTGCCTTTGCTCGTGATAGTTTCTATACAAAACTTCGCTCGGAAATTGAATCACATCTGAAACTGGTAAATTCAATTGATCCGGAGAAAAAGCAGGCCGAACAAACCGCCCAGACTCGCTCCGAAAAGCCGGTTAAGCAGTATTCGGAACCGACTCCGCAACCGCAGGTCGAGACTCCTACCGACCACTATTCCAAACCGACTCCGCCCCCTCCATCCCCCACTCCTGAAGAGCCGGAACCACCGCAAGCGGAGAAACAGGATAATAGTTATGGCAATATTCCGCTTGATAAATCTTCGTCACCGGAACATACCGCTGATGAGACCGATAAAGTAAAAACTCAGCCGGAAAAATCTGAAAAAATGTCGCATCCGGATCGACCGTCATTAAATATGCAGGATGATGATATTAATCGTGTCGTTGATCAATTTGGAGAAGTCGAAACTCAGGAAGAGGAGGAAGTAAATAGTGGACAATCTCAAGGAAAGGATTTCTGAGGCAGCGGAGTATATTCGCTCCAATGTTGATCTTGTCCCAAAAATAGGAATTATTCTCGGCACCGGTCTCGGTTCGCTGGCTGACGGGATTGAAATATCGGCGACGGTAAATTACGAAAAAATACCTAATTTCCCGGTTTCCACCGTGGAATCCCACGCCGGACGTTTACTTTTCGGACATCTTAATGGCAAACCAGTGGTGGCTATGCAGGGACGCTTTCATTATTATGAAGGTTATTCCATGCAGCAGGTCACCTTTCCGGTGCGCGCTATGAAAGAGTTGGGTATTGAGACATTAATCGTTTCCAATGCCTGCGGCGGTTTGAATCCGCAATTTAATCGCGGCGATATTATGATTATCAGCGACCATATTAATTTACAGGGCAATAATCCACTAATCGGCCCCAATGATGAATCAATCGGCGCTCGTTTTCCCGATATGTACAACTGCTACGATATGGCTTTAATAAAAATCGCCGAAGAAGTCGCACTCGAACAAAAATTGCCAGTTAAAAAAGGGGTTTATGTTTCGGTCGCCGGGCCTAATCTGGAAACCGCCGCCGAATACCGCTTTTTACGAATCATCGGCGGCGATGTAGTCGGTATGTCGACCGTCCCGGAAGTCATCGCGGCGCGGCATCAGGGAACGAAAGTCCTCGCTTTTTCAATTATCACCGATATGGGTCTGCCCGATGCGCTTGGACCATGCACTTTAGATGAAATTATCGCCACCGCAAACCGGGCCGAGCCGAAACTGCGCGATTTAATCGGCGGTTGCGTCGAAAAAATATAATGATAATTCAGATTGAATTCAGAGGGGCGGTTCACCGCCCCTTTTTGGTTGCATCAATTCTTAATCCCGAAGCAACGGTTCCGACAGGCCCTGTCTTTAGATGGAATTAGTCATGCCGGTTATATGCGGGAAAACTTCCAAGACAAAATAAAATAGAATCTGTAAAGTAATACAAATTAATATCAAATCGATTTTTTGTTGACAGAATCGGTAACAGATTCCATTTTGCTTCGTCAATGAAAATAAGGAAGTCCGAATCGTGTAGTCGATAATATCCGATTTGGAAAACTATTGGAGGCGTGAAATGAGCAAAGTGTGCATCGGTTTGGTTATTATTGTATCTCTAATGATGGCAGGTTGCGGCGGCGGTAAAACAGTGACACGGATAGCGGTCGATGAAACCACCGATTTAAGCGGCAACTGGAACGACACTGACGCGCGGCTGACATCAAAAACAATGATCGAGGATTGCCTGTCACGTCCCTGGATATCCGACTTTCTGATAAAAGAGGGACGCAAACCGGTCGTAACGGTCGGAACCATCAGTAACCGCAGTTCTGAACATATCGATACCGAAACATTCACCACCGATTTTGAGCGTGAATTGATTAATGCGGGCAAGGTTAAATTTGTCGCCTCCCCCAAGCAGCGGGACGAAATCAGAAACGAGCGAATGGAGCAGCAAAAATATGCCTCCGATGAAACCGCCAAACGGCTGGCGCAGGAAATAGGAGCCGATTTTATGCTGAAGGGCGCAATAAAATCAATCACCGATCAGGTTTCGGGAAAAATGACCAAATTCTATCAGGTCGATCTGGAACTGATACATGTCGAAACCAATGAAAAAGTATGGATCGGTGACAAGAAAATCAAAAAAGGTATCGCACAGTCGAAAACAAAATGGTAAACCAAAATAACTTACTTTCAAAAGTTTTTCTCAGTCGGCTATTGCCGGCGGGTCTGCTCCTGCTCTTTTTTGTGGCCTGTTCGTCTATGATGACCCAAAAAAGCTTCTATACACCTATCACCGCTGATCTGAAGAATCAGGATTATAATGCGGCCGTTGTCAAAATGCAAAACGCCCGGACCGAGTATTCCAAAAAAGATCGTCTGGTATATTATCTTGATGCCGGTCTGACATTTCATTATGCCCGTTTGTACGACAGCAGCAACAGCCATCTCACGTTGGCCGAATCGTCCGCCGAGGATCTCTTTACCAAATCGATTTCCCGTGCCGCTCTCTCGGTTTTATTAAATGATAATATTCTGGAATATTCCGGCGAGGATTATGAAATACTCTATACTAATCTGGTCATGGCCCTTAACTATATCGCCGAAAATGATTATGAGGATGCCTTTGTGGAAATCAGGCGGGCCAATGATAAATTAAGCCTGCTGGAACAAAAATACCGCGATGCCGCCGCGGAACTTCAGGAGGGGGCGCGCAAGGATACTGCCTCAGCGCGGATTGACTATAAGGCCAAAGAGGTCAGGTTTAATAATGATGCCTTTGCCCGCTGGATGTCGATGCATATGTACGCCGCTGCCGGTAAACATGATGATGCTCAGATCGATTTTGAATATCTGCGTCGCGCCTTTCGTGAACAGCCGCATATTTATAATTTTTCGATACCGGACGTCAAATACCGGTCCGAAAACGGTGCTATTCTATCGATTGTCGCTTTGACCGGACTGGCGCCGGTCAAGGAAGAACTCAGCCTCCGCCTGCGAACCGATAAAAAATTAAATCTGGTGCAGATACTGTATGATGATCCAAAACTCAAAAATGCCGAGTATGGTCACTTACCGATGCCCGTTGAAACCGATATTTATTTTAAATTTTCAATTCCGCAAATTGTTACCCGACCGACACAGATAAGTAAAATCGAGGTTTGTTCCGGCTGTAACGTAATCGGGCAGCTTCAGCTTCTGGAAGATGTCGGAACGGTTGCCAAAGAAACCTTCGAGGCCAAAAAATCGCTGATATATCTCCGCACTGTAGCCCGCGCTCTGTTTAAAGCAATAAGTACACATAAAATAAAAAAGGATGTGGATAATGGGGGTCTGGGCGGATGGTTCGCAAAAGCTTTGATCGATGTCGGTACCGATTTGACCGAAAATGCCGATCTGCGATGCAGTCGCTTACTGCCCGGCAAAATCTATGTCGGCGATTTCGAGGTCGAATCCGACGTATATGATCTGACCATTAAGTACTATAATCGTCAGGGTCTGGTCATCAATGCCGAAACAATCCCTCGCTTTGAGGTTTTT
>CAZJLX010000251.1:0-4543 GCA_964546545.1 uncultured Ignavibacteriaceae bacterium
AGGCGTTTGGAGAATGGGGACTTGCAATCGAATCTCGATATCTTTTATTGAAAAAGTCATTTGCACCGGACATGATGCAAATCCGGATCATCCTGAGCACAAATTAACCAGATCTTTCAATGGCGCCGGCTTTAAATAAGTATTGTTTTTTATTGAAAATAGAATTAAAGAATAATAAAATAATGGGTAGATTATCCCAGTATTGGCTGAGTTATTATGGCTATCGTTAAGCAGATAATATAAAACGACTAAAAAGAGTAGAATCAGTATGATCATGTATAATGGAGGGAATAATGACTGATCCAACTGGCGGTAAGATAACCGCATCAAAAAATGACGCTGTCATTGACGAGACAAAGCTGCAGTTTTTAATGCAAAATATCAGAGATAACCAAAATATATCTCTGGCGCTTATAATCGGACTTGCCGCCGCTATTTTAGGCGCCATAATCTGGGCGACAATTACAAAAGTCACCGGTTACCAAATTGGCTGGATGGCCGTCGGGATTGGCTTTATGGTTGGATATGCCATACGCTTTTTCGGCAAGGGAATCGACTTAAGTTTTCAAATTAGCGGGGCGATTCTATCATTACTCGGATGTCTTCTGGGAAATCTCCTGACGATATGTATATTTGTCGCGGAACAGGAAGCAATCGGGTTATCGGACGTTTTATCAATGTTGGATATTTCAATAACGATTGACTTATTAATCAGTTCATTTCAGCCCACGGATGCTTTATTTTATGCAATTGCGGTCTATGAAGGTTATAAGTTTTCTCATTATAAATTAAGCGAAGAAGAACTGGCGCAGGTAATAAAACGTCAGCCAACACCGGCCGGAGAATCAACCGTGAACAAAGATACGAAACAGACCTGAATCTACAGAACAGAAATTAATTAAAACGGCTAAAACACGTTATTTCGCCAAAATGAAATTCGAATTCTGCCCGCTATATTATGTTTGCTGCCCCCTACTTCTGTTTCAGCAAAAACGGGTGGGAGTTTTCGCTGACCCCCGATTCGCGGGCATTACGAATCCGGTGCACCAGTTCAATCGACGGACGCGCATCGCTCAATCCGAAACCGCGCCCCTCCAGCGTTTCCCGATATACAACCGTATGCAAATCGGTAAAACCGCCCGAAAATTCTATCTCTTCACCGTCGATAGTTATCGACCTGTACGTTCGCAATCCTTTATCGGTCGCTTCCGGCGGAAGATCATTCTGATCGATCGACAGAAACCACCTTACACTGGCCTTCTGAAGTTCGATATGTCCGCCCATACGGATTGTGTTTGACAAATGCACTTCGCTGAATTGCACCTCACCGAACAGCCAGATCAGCAGGTCAAAGAAATGAACGCCGATATTGGTCGCCAGACCGCCCGAGCGATCGATTTGACCCTTCCATGATACAAGATACCAGGGGCCGCGCGAAGTAATATAGGTAAGGCGGATATCTTTTTTGGTCGTTATCTTTTCTTTTTGAATTTTTTCTTTCAGGGCTATCAGCGACGGATGCACCCGCAACTGAAGGATCGTATAGATTTTCTGCTTGTGTTCATGCTCCAACTCTTCAAGCGCGTCAATATTCCAGGGATTCAAAACCAGCGGTTTTTCACAGATAGCATCGGCGCCGACCCGCAGCGCAAAACGAACATGCGCATCATGCAGATAATTGGGTGAACAGATTGATACATAATGAACCCGTTCTTCCTCACCGCGCCGACGGAGTTTTTCGACATGCCGGTCGAATCGTTCAAACTCGGTAAAAAAACGAACATCCTCAAAATGACCGTCCAAAACACCGACCGAATCATTCGGATCAACCGCCGCTATCAGACGATTACCGGTATCCTTTATGGCTTTTAAATGTCTCGGCGCAACATACCCGGCCGCACCGATCAGAGCAAAATTTTTCGACATTGTATTTCCTTTTTAATCCTCTACCGGATCCATTCACCCCTTATACCCGGTTTAATATAGTAGTTTCCTGCCTCCCAACCGAATATAATATAAAATATTAAATCAAATATATATAATATTCTGAAAAACAACTGCTCGCCCCGATTGAGATATAGCTTAATTTTGAAGTTCCGCTTCCAACGCGGGAATCAGCGAATCCAGATTATAGATTTTTGGCGTTCGCGAATAATACTTTTTATACAGCTCAAGCGCCTCAACCTTTTTCGGTCGGCTCCCCTGCCGCTCCAGCACATTGGCCAGATTTACCCAGACCGGAACATTATCAGGATCAATCGCGACCGCCTTGCGGAAATATACTTCGGCACTGTCTAACATTTTCATATTTACATAATTTACCGCCAGATTGGCCATATTTTCAAGCGTCGGTCCGAATCGCTTCGTTGATTTGGCAAGCACCTCGTTTGATTCGTCAAACTTCCCCAATTCGGCCAAAGTCCGCGACAAAGACAAATATTCATTCGCCATATCGGGATTATCTGCGATAAGCAGCTTATAATACTTAATCGCCAAAGGTTTGTTTTCGGTTCGATAATATAGTTCCGCTAAAGTTCTCCAGTACATCCGCTCATTATCACCGGTAGCAACCAGCGTTGCCACCGCATTTAAGGCGCATTCATAATCACCTCTTAACGGACAGAGAATAACCAGCTGTTTGTTGATATCGCGGTCGCGGGGATTTAATACTTTCGCTTTTCGCATATAGATCAGTGCCGAATCGATCAGATCAAGACGAGCGAAGCTGTAACCGGTGTAATATAACAGGTCCCGATCCGAGGGTTTATCTTTTAAGGCACTCTTAAATATATTAATCGCTTCCGAGTAGTTCTTATATTCAATTGCGGCCCGACCTGCCTTCAACGCCTTTTCCTTCGGTGATAAACTTCCCTCGCCACCGCAGCCGGAACCTAGTAAAAGCGCAATCAAGATCGTTAAATATATTGCCGCCAATGTGGTTTTTTCTTTCATCGAGACGTATAATACCCAAAAACGACTTGATTAACAAGTAACTTTAAAACATCTTAAATCGAATGTGCAGACTTTACCCGTTTGTTTTTACATTTTTAACTATTTTGTTTTTCAGCTTATCACATGCTGAATCATCGCCGATTGATCGGGGTTATGTCGGTATTTATTTATCAATTCCCGAAATTAAAGACGCATCTGAATTTAACCGGGAAAATCTTGAATCCTGCCTGAAAAATCATCTTGATTATCTGCTCTGGTATCGCGGCTGGTCGTATGAATTTATCTATGTCGACAGTCAAATCGAAATGACTGCCTTATCTAAAATTCTTCCCAATAATATTTATAATTATTTACTGTATATCGATATTAAGGCATCATTTAAGAACAAAAAAATCAAAATCGATAGAACCAAAAATGTAATTAATTACAACGGTTTTATTAAAATTAAAATCAATCTTGATTTTATAAATCTGAAAACAAGCGAAATTCTGATAAACAACCGTCAAAGGCAATCTAAAAGTCGATCCGTCTGGGTGCAAACCGAGTCGGGTGATTATCTCAAAGAAAACGAAACCGCACCCGAATCGCCCGATTTTGCAATTAAACGCCTGCTGTCTGAATCACTCGATTTCATTCCGGCCTATCCCAGGCCCTCCGTCGGAAGTAAAATATCGATACCGGTCAAACTGGTGATTGACCAGAATATCGGCGAAGATTCCAATAGCGAGGATCTTAAAATTGTCGAGGCGGCCTTTGATTATGTTTCGAGAAATATCCAAACTCAATTCGATTTTTGCCTGCGAATAACCGACCGGCAACATCTCAAGGCTAGAAATTTATCACTCGGATCGATCAACTCCCTCTTTAAAACATTACTGAAATCCGCATCGCCTCACATCGATACCCTGACAGTCGGAATATTCCGTCCCGCCAATCCGGAAAACTTCTACCGTAATTTTGCAGTCCCGGAAACAGGTTTATCCGATCGGGGACACAAATGCCTCTTAATAGCCGAGCCGGAACCGCCGCAGAAAGAACTGTCCGAGTGGAAAGCTCAATTGATCGGGCAACTTTTGCAGCATGAGATCGGTCATTTACTGGGCGCGATTCATGTCTCCGATATCAAATCAATTATGTTCCCTGCCGAAAATTGGGTTTCTTCGACATTATTCGACCCGCTTAATCATGAGATAATCGAATCATGGCGCCGCAAGGAATTTGAAAAGAGCAGTCTCGCCGACTATCTCTATCATGTGGCGGAAGTCATTGATCAAACAGATTACAATAAAGCGGATATTCCGGATTTCTTTTTTCGCCATCTGAATATTAACCGGAGACTTTTCTATCGCATCAATCAAAGCCATCTCGGCAACCGAAATTTGATTATCAATACCGTCGAAGCCTACAATCAATTCCTTCAAAACAATATCCCGACAGCAAAAAGGCTGTTTTACAAGGCCCTTATGGCCGATTCAACGCAGGCATCAACCTATTATTACCTCTCCCGAGTTACCGAAAGTTCATTGTCACAAAAATATCTAAAAAACGCGGCTGATTTGGGCTATTTGCAGGCGATCCGTGAGCTGGGAAT
>CAZJLX010000252.1:0-4492 GCA_964546545.1 uncultured Ignavibacteriaceae bacterium
CCTCGGTCGTGAAAATTGATGTTGATAGTCCGCCAGAGATTCTGTCCGGAGCATTTAAAAAGGAGTTAAAATTGGAAGCAGGCCAGCGAGCGGTAGAACTTGAAATTCCGCTGGTCGTGACCAAATCGACGGGAGATATGCCGAGACGGATAACTGTGCGGATTTCCAAAGATGATAAAGTACTGGCATCAGCAGTCGCTACGGTCAGGGCGATGAATTATGATATCCCTGAAAAATTCCGCCTGGCTCTCTTGCCAGGGACAAATGGTCTTTTGGAGGATATCCTGATTGAAACGTCGGCCAATTATAAGACGGTCAGTGAGCGGTATCTGTCAGTCGGTAATTTTTACGATTTTGACGCTCTATTGCTTGGAAGCGAATGTTTTCGGAACTATCACCAACTGGAACTTGTTAGCGATAAGGTTAAGGAGTTTATAGATTACGGCGGCACCGTAATAATATTCGGTCAGCCGGATGAATGGCGCGATGATTTGATGCCGATTTCGATCGTCTCATCGGAGATGAGGACATCCGCCGACGATATTGAAATTATGAATGAAAAACATGATATATTTAGCTCGCGATATAAACTTCGACCGGCCGATATGATAAATAATATCAGCAAAGAATTTGTCTCTTTTCCCGGGATCGTATTTCCGGGCGAGAGAATTATCGGTTCGGGTGGAGCTGGACTGTTGACCATTTCACATATCGGCCGCGGAAGACTGATATATTGCGGCTTACCGATATTGCAGATGATTAAAAAACTGGATTCGGATGCATTAAAATTCTTCTCGAATCTTCTGTATTATATTAACAAATAATCGATTTTGGTAATTCGGGTATTATACTTCCTTTATTTTAAGCAATTTAGATGGTAACAGAAAAGAAAAAATTTCGAGTCCGCTTTGCAATAATATTAAAGTACTTATCACTCTACAGGAAATATCTTTATATCGGCTTTGTCGCCGTCGTGGGGGCCAATACGCTTATTCTGATCAATCCGTACCTGATGAAGATTGCCTTTGATCGTCTGGAGCAGAAAACGCCGCCCTCCGAAATACTTAATATTGCTCTCCTGATCGTTCTCTTTGCCGTATTATCCGGCATTTTTCGATTTGCCATGCGCCGGACAATTATCTGGATGTCGCGCAAGGTTGAGTATCGTCTGAGGGCTGACCTGTTCGAACATCTGCTCAAGCTGAATCCTACTTTTTATCATAATAATCGCACCGGTGATATCATGGCCCGCGCGACCAACGATATCGAGGCGGTCAGGATGATGATCGGTCCGGGGATCATGAATATTGGCAATACAATTATTTCAACCATCATTGCGATTGGTTTTATGCTGTACCTTTCGCCGAAACTGACATTTTATTCGCTTCTGCCGTTGCCCGTTTTGTCGTTTATTGTTAATCGGCTGGGAATGATTGTCCATAAGCGATTCAGCAAAATCCAGGAATATTTTGCGGTCCTGACTTCGAAAGTTCAGGAAAATCTGGCCGGGGTTCGTGTACTGCGGGCTTACAATCAGGAAGAGGCGGAAATTAAAGATTTTTCACATCACAATATAAAATACATCGACCTGAATATGAATCTGATTCGGGTTTATGCCATGTTTTTCCCGGTTTTGTTTATGCTGGCCGGGACCGTTAATTTGTCGGTTTTGTATTTTGGCGGAAAGGCAGTCATCGGCGGGGAAATCTCTCTCGGGACGCTGGTCGCTTTTTTTGCGTATCTGGCCATGCTTATCTGGCCGATGGTGGCTCTCGGGTGGGTTGTGTCTCTCTATCAGCGTGGAACCGCATCGCTGGATAGAATCAATCGGATTATGGACAGTGAACCGGCCGTTAAATCTAATGGGCCTGATGATGCAACATCAGATATAAAAGGCAAAATAGAGTTTCGGAATCTTGATTTCGATTATAACCATGAACAGGTTTTGCACGATATCAGTCTGGTCATCGAACCGGGCCAGACGGTTGGAATTGTCGGCCCAACCGCTTCCGGCAAATCGACGCTGGTTTCACTTATAGGTCGTCTGTATCCTCTGCCGCGAGGCAGGCTTTTTGTCGATGAGATTGATATCAATGATTGGGGGCTGGCTGCCCTACGGCGACAGATCGGTTTTGTCCCACAGGAACCGTTTCTTTTTTCCGATACAATACAGAATAATATTTTATTCGGGATCGATTCCAAAAAGCAGAGCGACGCGGTCGCAGCGGCGACGACTTCAGTTATTGAAAAAGAGATCAGTAATTTTCCCAATGGTTACCAGACAGTCCTCGGTGAACGGGGCATTACTCTTTCCGGTGGACAAAAACAGCGTCTCTCAATAGCCCGCGCCTTGGTGGCCGATCCGAAAATATTAATTCTTGACGATGCCACCAGTTCGATCGACACCGAAACCGAGCATCTGATCAACAACCAGCTGCAGAAGGAATTAAATAGTCGGACGTCGATTATTATATCGCATCGGGCTTCGGCGGTGAAAGATTCGGATCTGATTGTATATATGAAGGAGGGCAGGATCGTTGAACGGGGCAGTCATGAATTTCTTATGCAAAGTAACGGCCTTTATGCCGAACTGTATCGGATGCAGTTAATCGAGGAAGAACTGGGGAAAATGTAGCGGTGAGTGAGCAGAGCTATCATGAAGAAGAGGTTCTGGGTAAGGCGTATGACAGCCGTCTGATGCGCCGGTTGTTGACCTATACCCGACCTTACAGGCATTCGCTTATACTGGCTGTCCTGCTGCTGGTCGGTGGCTCAATTATGCAGCTCTTCCTGCCGGTTATGGTGCAGATCGGAATCGATCACTACCTGCTGGTCGGTGACTGGCCCGGCCTGCTGAAAATCGTTCTTATTTACGCCAGTTTATTAATATCGGTTTTTGTCCTGCAGTATATTCAAATGTATATCACTATGTTCATCGGCCAAAAGGTACAATACGATATCCGGATGCAGATTTTCGGACATCTGCAGAAATTGCATCTCGGGTTTTTCGACAAAAACCCGGTCGGGCGACTGGTTACGAGAGTGACCAACGATGTCAATGTCCTCGATGAAATGTTTTCGTCCGGCTTGGTGGCGGTTTTTGGCGATATAATTACCTTAATTGGAATTATTATCGCTTTGTTGTACTATAACTGGCAGCTGGCGCTGATGACTTTTGTTGTCCTGCCTGTTTTAATTCTGGCTACCGCCGTATTTCGAAAAAAGGTACGAGCCATATATCGTGAAGTTCGCGCCCGTCTGGCACGATTGAATGCCTTTGTTCAGGAACATGTAACCGGAATGAGTGTCATTCAGCTGTTTTCGCGTGAAAAGAAGGTGTATGACGACTTTTTGAATATCAATAGCCGCCTTCGAGACATGCATCTTAAATCGGTCTATTATTACGCTACCTTTTTTCCAGCCGTTGAAATTATAAGCGCGATTTCGCTGGCCATACTGTTGTACTACGGTGGTTTTCAAATTTCATCGGAGGCGCTGACTTTTGGGGAGTTGGTCGCCTTTATTCAACTGGTCCAGAGATTTTATCACCCGATTCGGGATCTGGCCGAAAAATATAATATATTACAGTCATCGATGGCCGCCTCCGAACGAATCTTTAAACTGCTGGACACACAACCTGAAATGGTTTTGGCTGAAAAGCCTGTTTCTCCCTCCAACCATGACGGCGGGATTGAATTTGAAAATATCACCTTTGCTTATAAAGAAGGTGAAGATGTCCTGAAGGATGTCAGTTTCTCGGTTGCTTCGGGTGAAAAGGTCGCTATTGTCGGCGCCACCGGCGCCGGTAAAACCTCGCTGATTTCCTTACTCTTTCGGTTTTATGATTATCAAAAGGGGACTATCAAATTAAATGGTGTGGATATCCGGCAGATGGATATAAACGATTTACGCCGCCGGCTCGGTCTGGTTTTGCAGGACGTTTTTATTTTCTCAGGAGATTATGCCGGTAATATCAGACTGGGCGAGGAAGATATTTCCGAAGATGAGATGATTCATGCCCTGCAGCGCGTTAATCTGTATGATTATGTTATAAACAGTGAAGGCGGTATGAAGGCGGAGGTCAAAGAGAGGGGGGCGACCTTGTCGACCGGTCAGAAACAGCTTCTGTCTTTTGCTCGGGCGCTGGCCTTTAATCCGGATATTCTGGTTCTCGATGAAGCGACCAGTTCGGTCGATACTCAGACCGAGCGGATGATACAAAAAGCGCTCGATAACCTGCTTGAAAATCGGACGGCGATTATTATTGCACATCGTCTGTCAACAATTGAAAAGGCAGACAAAATTATTGTTTTGCATCACGGTCAACTGCGGGAGATGGGCAAGCATCAGGAACTACTTAACAAAGGCGGCATTTATTATCGTCTGTACCAGATGCAGTTTAAACAAAATAAGAAAAAAGCGGTTGGGTAATATGAAGCTATCAGATTCCAGACTGAAGTTAATCTGTAAAACGACGCGAAGTATCGCCGCG
>CAZJLX010000253.1:0-4490 GCA_964546545.1 uncultured Ignavibacteriaceae bacterium
GCAGCCTTTTCAAAATTTCTTGAGGCTGACTGGAAAAACATATTAAAAAAGAAAAAAGGCGCGGAACTTCACAGCTTTCTCGAAGAAATGATTCCATCCTGATTGTATTTGACTGTCGAAAATTGATTTTTCCCGCTATAAATCAGGGGCTTGACAAAATATGTAAAAGTCAGTTATATGGCTGAATGTTGACCTGTTTGGTCATGGTAAAAAAAGTAGATAAATTGTTATGACTGATCGAAAAAAAGGCAAAGTATATCTGGTTGGATCCGGTCCCGGTGATCCCGAGTTGATTACTATTAAGGGAAAACGACTGCTGGATGAATCCGATGTGGTCGTTTATGACAATCTGGTTCCGGCGGAACATATAATCTCTCTGTCGGAAAATAAAGAAAAGTATTATGTCGGAAAAAAGGCGAAGGATCACGCCCTCTCGCAGGATAAAATAAATGAACTGCTGGTCAAGCTCGCTTCCGAGGGGAAAAATGTAACGCGTCTGAAAGGAAGCGATCCCCTCATATTCGGCCGCGGCGGTGAAGAGGCAAAATATCTGCGCAAACATAATATCGATTTTGAAATTGTCCCTGGAATTCCGGCGGTGATAGGCGCTGCCGCCTACAGCGGAATCCCTTGCACCGATCGTGACTCGGCCTCATTTACTATTTTTGTAACCGGGCATAAAGCGCTGGAAAAATCTGAGTCATCGGTACCCTGGCCCTGGATCGCGCAGGCCCAAAATGGCTCGGTAATAATTTATATGGGTGTCGGAGAAATCGAAAATATATCCAGACAACTGATCGAATCGGGAATGGCGCCCGATAAACCGGCGGCAGTTATCGAGCGGGGGACGATTCCGACTCAGCGGGTCTTTGTCTCAACCCTCGAAAATATACCTGATACGGTCACTAAGGAAAATGTCAAACAGCCGGCTCTGTTTGTCCTGGGTGAGGTGGTCAAACTGCGGGAATATCTTAAATGGTTTGAACAGGGACCGCTTTTCGGCAGGCGTATAATGGTTTTGCGTCCGGCCGATCAGGCACAGGATATGTATGAATCATTACGGCATTTGGGAGCCGAACTTCTTCCCTACCCGACGATTGCCACCCGCGAAGAGAATGATTCTGAAGGCTGGGCAAATTTCACCAATATAAACAAAAGCGACCGTTGGCTGTTTTTCACCAGTGAAAATGGTGTCAGATATTTTTTCAATCAACTGGCGAAATATGTCGGCGATATTCGTGCACTTGGAAATTTTAAAATCGCCGCTGTCGGCTATGGTACGGCCCGGGCCTTAAAAGAAAGAAATCTTAAAGCTGATTTTGTCCCGACTAAAGCGACCGTAGTATCGATGGCGAACGAAATGTGCGATCAGATAGATCTGAAAGAGGCTGCCGTTGTAAGGGTACGTGGAAATCTGGCCGAGCCAACAGCGGAAGAAACCTTATCAAAGGCGGGCGCCGACATAATACCCTTGACGGTATATCAAACCTATTTTCCCGATTGGCCGGCCGGTTTAAAAGTCAAACTGTTCGACTTTCCTCCCGATGTGATTATCTTTTCCAGCGGCTCTACCGCCACCGGCCTGTGTGAAATGTTGTCCGATGACGAGCGTCATACTTTGCTCGACGGAAAAATAACCGTTTCAATCGGTCCGTCAACGACCAAAATCATTAAATCATACGGTATTGATGTTACTCTTGAAGCACGGGAACATAATGTGGACGGACTCATTAAAGAAGTATTACAATATTACGCGAATAAAAAGCGAGGTTGAGATGACTTTCCCATTTTATCGTCCGCGAAGATTGCGCAAAAATGAGTCTATCAGGCGTCTGGTGCGTGAGACAAAACTCGACCCCTCTGATTTTATCTACCCGATTTTTGTCAGCGAAAATATTGACCGTCCGTCGGCGATCGATTCGATGCCGGGTATTTATCGTTTTCCTCTGATTGATGCGATTGAAGAAGCGAATCGTGCCTTTAATCTCGGTATTCCGGGTATTATGCTGTTCGGTATGCCAGCCAAAAAAGACGCCACTGGTTCCGAGTCTTTAAAAAAGGATGGCATCATTCAAAAAGCCATTCATGAAATAAAATCGGCCGTGCCGGAATTGCTTGTCATTACCGATGTCTGCCTCTGCGAATATACCGATCATGGCCACTGCGGCGTTATCAAAGACAACGATGTCGACAATGATACCACGATAGATATCCTTGCCCGGCAGGCACTTTCACACGCCGAGGCGGGCGCCGATATGGTCGCCCCGTCCGATATGATGGATGGTCGTGTTGGTGCTATCCGTTTGGCGCTAGATGAAAATAACTTTGGCAATGTCAGCATTATGGCTTATGCGTCTAAATACTGCTCGGCGTTTTATGGACCATTTCGTGATGCGGTCGATTCGGCCCCGCAGTTCGGGGATCGTAAGTCGTACCAGATGGATCCGGCCAACAGCCGTGAGGCGATTCGTGAGATGGAACTTGATATCGAGGAGGGCGCCGATATTATTATGGTCAAACCGGCTTTGGCCTATCTCGATATTATTTCCGCCGCTCGCGAATCTTTTGAATTGCCGATTGCGGCCTATAATGTTTCCGGTGAATACGCAATGGTTAAACTGGCTGCGAATGCCAATCTGGCTGACGAGCAAAGACTGACGCTGGAGATTTTAACTTCGATTAAACGAGCCGGCGCCGATATAATAATTTCTTACCACGCCCCGACCGTGGCGGAGTGCTTGAACGGTTAAATATTAAGCGCCAGTTTAAGTATCCACAAATTCCAGTTTTGATATTTTATCGAAAATGCCCAGTATCTCTTTGACATCTTCTTTCCAGCCGTCACCGGAAACCGCCGCGGATTTATTCTTAATCTTCACCAGGCCCCTGGCCGCATCACATTCAATTTCCAGATCCAAATCCCGCGTCAGAGACGAGCGAGTCAGATAAGCCCCAATCTGCGCCCGCAGATGAGTATCCTTTATAATTTTAGTGTTGGCGGCATAAAGCCGAAACTCGGGTCGATTGATCAAGACTTTAATAACATCAACCATCGCATCAAGATTCAAATTGGACATACAAAGGACCATATCATAGTTGGTCGGATCATCGAAATCGATTCCATGCAAAAATTTCGACCATCGCGCTCGCTGAGCATCCATTTCGATAATATAGTCACGTGCCTCCGAGAGCGATATATTACGTTCCTGAGCCAGTAATTCGTTTCGATAATCCATGGGCGCCACAACCTTGATTCGTAATACGGCCGGGACATCACTTAAAAGAAAATGACTCTGGATACCATGATAAACAATATTACCCTGCACGATGTAGTCCATCAAAGCCGCCTTAAAGATTGTCAGATAATGATGAATCTGCTGAGCGTTAGGGTCCCATGAATTGGGCGGCTTGCTTTCCATAATTTTTTGCGCCCCGGCCAGAAATTCATCGATCCCGTACTTCTTCCCATACTCAATAACTTGCTCGCGTGATACATTTTGCCAGTTTAGTTCAGAAGCCAGACGGTCGGTTAATTTTTGCGAGGCAAGTAATGAACCTCTAGTGATAGCAATGATTGACAAAATATTTCCTCCGGCTAAAATTTATCGTCACATCAGTCGGCTCTCATTCGGCCGATTGAGCGAGCATAAACCAACGCCATAGTCCGATATACCATATGTGCAAATTTAGAATATGGCATGTACCATAACAGGAAATAAACAAGGACCATATGCACAAAATAAGTCAAATAAGCCGGGATCGGTAATCCGATATAACTGCGCATGATCCATGAGAGCATCCCGGTCAGGCCGACTAAGAAAATAATCCAGAGGAAGAGTCGGTCGGCATAGCCGTTGGCGCCAACCGTTTCGCTGTCAGACCAGCGTCGGATAAGGAGAATCAGGCCCCCGACTACCAGACCGATTCCGCCGAAGGCGCCGATAATTTTAATCGGGTTGGGCAATTCAATTGGCGGCCAGGGCAGAATATTTATATTCATTATATGCCATTCATGCATGTAGTGCGGAATAAAAACCAAAACAAAAACCAATCCGGTGGCAATCATCGATAGCCCGAAACCAGCGAATAACAGGATATGACCAATCGCCCGCGGACGGTTGGTCTCACATTTATAAAATTTCGCATGAAAAATAATCTCAATGATAGTTTTAATTAAAGCCGGGATAAAAGACATCTGTTTCTCTGAACGACCATTATGCAGGCCTTTCCAGAATCGCAAAAAGCCAACCGAAGCAAAACCAAAAATGATAATCATACCGAACACAAAAAGAGCATCGACCGTTTTATGCGGCAAGAAAAGATCAAAATCGATAACCTCGGCGGCCAGAAAGACAAAATTGCCGGAAGATACCGCCATCGGCATCCTCTGGGCGATGGGTATGGCACTGGGCATCATCTTTATCGGGCTGGCCCCCGGTTACGCCCCGGACCTCTTCAGCTACCTTTTCGGCAATATCCTGACCGTGCCC
>CAZJLX010000254.1:0-4478 GCA_964546545.1 uncultured Ignavibacteriaceae bacterium
CCTGGAGCTCATTTATGGTCGATTTGTTAAAAAGTCTTACACCTTATCTGACGATTGATTTTATGCCTTATTTCCATCGTGGGGGGATTGGCTGATGGCATAATGACAAAATATCAATCATGTCATATTTTAAATAATTTTGTTAAATTGATACCCACCGGGGAAGCTTATAATCAGACTCTTGGCAAGATCTCATGCTTTGGTCTGTAATTGGCTATAAAGACATCCTATATTTTGTATTTTAATCAAATTTCGTGCGAGAATCCTGAGCCAAGTGCACTGCCTGGCCCTTTTGACATTATTGCGACTAACATATCATCATATAAAATACGAGGAAGATTATGAAAACCTTGCTATTGCTTATAATGTTACCTGCCCTGTTAATTGGATTAGCGATTTCGGCCATCGCCTCGGAAGTCGAGACCGTAACTGGTGGTGCTGACCCATCGGAATTTATCGCGCCAAACGGTCGCTTCGATCTTGACGCGGCCCGGCGAGCCGGTTTTGAGGGTTCGCTTAATCTGGACGGTTTTGATGTCCGTCTTGATGAAGAGACCGGCGCCCCGATTATTTCCAGGTCATCCGGCGAACGTGATGCTGATGACGAATACTGGCGCGACCTGAGCGTCGCTGACGCGGGGATGAATGACTTTATAAATTCCCTGACTGTCTATAACGGTGATCTGATCGCCGGGGGTAATTTCACAACTGCTGGCATTATAGAGGCGAATTCTATTACTTCCTGGAATAATAGTGATGGCAGTTGGTCATCACTTGGATCGGGAGTGAATAATGCGATTGGGGCAATGACAATATTTAATGATACACTGATAGTAGGAGGCCGGTTCGCGAAGGCCGGGGATAAGGCTGCGGCTTACTTAGCGGCATGGACCAAAGATTACCCAACAGCTGTATTAGATGATCCATCACTATCCCTTCCCGGTGATTATATCCTAAGACAGAATTATCCTAATCCGTTTAATCCGATCACGACAATTGAGTATAATCTACCGGTCAAAGCGAATGTAACCATTGATGTTTATAATCTATTGGGGCAACGAGTGAAACGGTTATTTGATAGTGAAAAATCATACGGTCCTCATTCAATCACTTGGGATGGAACCGATCAGAAAGGAAGAACTGTAGGCACAGGAATATATTTCTATCAAATAAAAGCTGGAGAATATGTTGAGTCTAAAAAGATGCTATTATTGAAATAACTTTACGCCAATTTAGAGATTATATTGTGGATTTGCGGCGATATTGACATTGTCAAATAGTAAAAAGTTGCGAAATTCGTATAACAATCCCCGCTTTATACCTTGAAAGCTCCATGTTAAATATGGGGCTTTTGCTTTGCCAGAGTGTTGACTCAATCCTGCCGCAGCATATCCCACAGTTTGAGTTTGCATTTAATATTTAAAAAAACTATCTTGTGTTCAGCTAAAAGGTTAAGTGGCAGAAATAAAAATTTGAGGTAGTCTGCCAATGGCAGCCGATAAATTTGATGATGATCAAACCAGATCATTTACAATCTTAGCTGCCGGTACCGAAGTCTCGCATTTCAAAATCATCTCGAAAATAGGTGCCGGGGGAATGGGTGAGGTGTATCTGGCTGAGGATACTCGGCTGGATCGCAAGGTGGCTCTCAAGTTTCTGCCACATCACCTCTGTCAAGACGAGGATTGTCGAAAGCGGTTCAAACGTGAGGCACAGGCGGCTGCCAAGCTCAGTCATCCGAATATAATCCATGTGTACGAAGTATCTGAGTATCAAGGACGACCGTTCTTTGCTATGGAACACGTCGAGGGGCGGTCGTTGCGAGAAGTTCAATCAGAAGAACTTGATATTGACCGCATAATAGGCATCGCCATTCAACTATGCGATGGACTTCATAGTGCACATGACTTAGGCGTGATTCATAGAGACATCAAACCATCCAATATCATGATAGATTCATCCGGCCGGCCCAAACTGCTTGATTTTGGTCTGGCAACGGTTAAGGGAGGTGAACATCTTACAAAGACCGGCTCGACCCTTGGTACTGTTGGTTACATGTCACCGGAGCAAATTGAAGGTAAGGCAACCGATGCCCGTTCTGATCTGTTTTCACTTGGTGTTGTACTTTATGAATTGATCGCCGGCAAATCGCCGTTCAGACGAGATGACGAGACTGCTACTCTGAAGGCTATTCTTCAGGATGCACCGCAGCCACTGGCGCGGTACAATTCCAAGGTTTCAGATGATCTGCAACGGATTGTTAGTAAGCTATTGGAGAAAGACCCCTCCCTTCGTTATCAATCAGCATCGGGTGTGATCCCTGATCTCAAAAAGCTGTCACCGACACGCACGTCACAAGTAGTTATCGAGAAGAAACGCGATTGGTGGAATCGCTATGCCGTGCTGGCGGTGTTGATCGTGATGATCAGCATCTTGGGATTTTGGTACTGGCAATCCCGGCCGGAAATTAAAGATGAAGAGGTTATTTCTCTGGTTGTGCTTCCCTTTGAGAATCTCGGCTCCGAGGAGGAGGAGTACTTTGCCGATGGCATGACCGACGAGATCACCGCCCGTCTGGCTGGACTTAGTGGGTTACGAGTAATATCACGAACCAGCGCAGTCTATTATAAAGGCTCCAAAAAGCCCCTCAGAGATATCGCCAAAGAACTCAATGTTGACTATGTCCTGGAGGGCACCATCCGGTGGGACAGATCGGGCGATACTGATCGTGTTCGGATAATCCCGCAGCTAATCCGCGCAACCGATGATTCGCATATCTGGGCCAGTACAATTGAACGAGCGCTTATTCAGGTATTTACTGTGCAGGCGGATATTGCCGAGCAGGTAGCAACCGCCCTGAACGTCAATCTACTCGGTGAGGACAGGCGTAGACTTCAGCAAATTCCAACCAACAATATGGAAGCTTATGACTACTACCTTCGTGGACACGAGTTATACAATGCATTCAGGGATCGTCATGATTTTGAGCTGGCTATTGCCATGTTTGAAAAGGCGTTGACGCTAGATACTGCTTTCGTATCGGCCTCGGCTCTACTGTCTATAACACACTCAACCTTGTATTGGTATGGATGGGACAGATCGGATGAATGCTCGAACAGCGCCAGATCAGCAGCTAAGCGAGCCATGGCACTTGATTCGTCCAATACGTCAGCTCGCGCTGCCCTCGGCTATTACTATTACTACTTTAAGCGTGACCTTGATAGAGCGCTTTCAGAGTTTGAATATGCCAGGAAGATCAATGCAAATGATGCGGATATCTTAGCGGCAATCGGATACATCAAGCGACGTCAGGGTAAGTGGGAAGAATCTTATCAGTGCCAGGAAAGGGCTTTAGAACTGAATCCTTTGTCTGATAATACGCGCGTCGATCTGTTAGGCACCGCGATTGTGATGCGCCGATTCGACGATGCAGAGAGTCTTGCCACAAAAGGTTTTGAGCTATTTCCCGACAATGCGGAATACTACATCCAGCTGGGATTTGCTTGGGTGGCGCAGAAGGGAGACGCGGGCCGCGCCCAGCGATTATTGGATTCCATCCCTCCCGGAAGAATAAGAAATAAGGATATTGAACTTCTCTATCAATGGAACTGGATTTATTTACAGCATCGGTATGAAAGGGCACTGGAACCAATACTTGACTTTATCCATTATTGCCAGTCAGCAGAGGACACCGCTAGATATTTATTCAGTGTTGCTGAAACTTATCGCTTGTTGAAGCGAATGGAAACGAGCAGGCTCTACTATGATTCCGCACGCGTGTACATAGAGGCATGGGAAGCTCGCGGCTTGACAGTGGGCGGATTTCTGCCTCCTTCTCTCGGGCTAATCTATTCGCGACTGGGACAGGATGAGAAAGCGGTCCAGGCTGCCCGACGTGATTCAGCCAATCTACCTTTATCGGTGGATGCTTTTCTTGGTACAGTACCGCTCCTTGACTTGGCTGTCACCTATGCCAGGGTAGGCGAACCAGACAAAGCGATAGACTTGATTGACACGCTCCTATCCGTTCCGTCGCCGGTGAACGTGGCTATGCTGAAACTCGATCCCAAATACGACCCCCTCCGCGATCACCCGCGCTTCCAGGCATTGATCGAGAAGTATGAGAAGGAATATGAACTCTGACGACAACAAAACCCGGACTCACATCGTGCTGACTGAAGGCATAATGGTATCGCACTACCGGATAGTCGAGTAGATCGGCCCGTAACCTCGGACTATGTTATTATCTTCCAACGAGTTCCACTTGTAGTTGAGTATCTCGTCCTCACCCGGAATGCGAATTCCACAAAAGTTTGGGGAGAGTGATATTGGGGCCGCTTTTATCTATATCATTCCCTGATTCAAATGTTATCCCTTAAATCTGGCGTATTTATTTCCCATATGCTTGCAAAATATTTTATTTCCCCTCCTTAATTTAGTCACTTGGAACCAATTAATGATTGGCCAAAAATATGAAG
>CAZJLX010000255.1:0-4471 GCA_964546545.1 uncultured Ignavibacteriaceae bacterium
AATGGCAGACCATACATAATACCATCATTCAGACGAACATCTATTACTCCCAGCCGATTTTTCAGAAAATGTTCGAGACTAAAACGAAATCCCGCATTATTGGAAAACAGATCGTATATCCAGAGCGAATCGGATCTGAAGATTCCGCCGATATTCGGGTTCGATAATTCACCGTTAACTTGAAATTTAACCTCGGCCCGTCCACCCATTTTTTTTACGAACAGCTTATCATTAAATGCGGACAAATCACTAAAAGTTGTTTGGCCACGTATGTTTATGTGGCCATGATAATTAAGCAGACCGTTTAAAATAAAACTATTATCATGGTACTTCAGGGCAAATTCATCCATTAACTTGAGACTGTCGGAGGTTATTATCATCTCCCCCGCAGCCAAAAAAGTATGATACCCATCGAACCAGGATTCATCCAGGGTTGTAATAATATCAAGAATTAATTCGTCGCTTTTAAAACCCCGGCCGGTCAGATTAATGTCGCCGTTTAAATCGGATTTGTAGGAATCCTTTAATAAATTGTTCAAATCAAAATGTCTGATTTTCCCGATTAGATTATATTCCGGCGTCTTTTGCGTAAAGTCAATACCACCCCGGGCGTGAACCAGACAACCGTTTAATATCATACCGTCAAGAGTATCGAATTTGATCAACTTATCCGCATAATTAAAGTCGACCTTTAATGAATCAAAATATCTGCTTTGGAAAGTTCCGGAAAGAGTTATATCGCCCGATATTTTGCCGGCATTATATTCCATAATTCCAATCGCCGACAGCTCACCCGACAAATTCTTATTTATAAACGATGATAATTCGCGCAGATTTATTTTGCGGGCATTTAAACCAATATAGGTGTGCAGCGAATCGCCGACTAATATCTGACCTTCAATCTCCAAATCAGATGAGTCTGTCCTAATTTGAAAATTCTGAAACATTACATTTGAACCTGTGGCCGTAACAACTCCTCCGGCAGAAAGTAGATTAAGTCTGTTATCAGATGAACGATATGACAGCCGATCAATAATAGCCGAAAAGGTACTACCCATACCATCAATACGGGCATCAAAGTAGATATCTTCAAAAATCAGGCTGTCCTCTGGTCTCAACAAATTTAAACGGAGATTATTAAGCGATAATTCACCGATTTGAAATTCGGTCGTAGATACCGATTGATCCGAACTTCCCCTCTTTTTACCCCTGGGTATCAGCCATCTTTTTTTACTTGTCTGTCTCAGCGAAAAATCGGCCGAATCTATTATGACTGACTCGAAAAAATACTGGCCGTCCCAGATATGGCGCCAGGAATATTTGGCCGTCACCGACGGAATATGTGCCATGACATAATTCTCTTGTCCATCGTCGTAAATAATCGAGATATCGTTAAAAATCATCACATCGAGAATATTCCCGGCCAGATCTCCGATATATATTTTAACCGTGAGATTTTTATCAAGATAATTTTGAAGCTGCCAATTGACGATTCGTTCGACCAGCCCAAAATGGAACAACCAAAAATATAATCCGATAAAAAATAAAATAAGAGTCGTCGGTATTATAAGCAGTATTTTACTTTTTCGTTTCATGCTTTTTTTTAACTTTGGCTATCAGCCGTAATGCCATCGAATAGTTCTCTTCGCCGGCCAGCGGCCGGATGTCATCCATAATCAGTATAATTAAATCCATAACGGCACCCATATTTAAGCTACCCATTATATGAGATAGCAACTGGCGTTCCCGTTTATCGACTGCCAGCGCTGCCACTTCCGCCAGTTCCCGCTCAATATGGGTCATCCCCGAACGGCTCAAGACCTTTCCGTAACCTTCGAGGACCATCCATCGAAAAATTTCAGGAGAAACCTTTATAAACCTATTCTTTAGTGTCTCATAATTGCAGCCATAAACCTGACGACATAACGATAATCCGTTCTCAAACCACATCCGACTTTCATCAGCAGAAATTTTTTCAATTTTATGGCTATTGCCCATATCGCCGAAAACCTCATTAAACAAAAGCGCGGCCTCAATCATGCGCGGGAATCCTAAAAAAAGATAACTTTGCAGAACTGTTTCATATATAGCAATTTTATCAACAGAATTTTCTTTTAAAAATCGAAGTGTCGTACGGATCAGGTCATGTTTTCCGCTAGTAATAACCGACGAAAACAATGCCAGCATTCTTACACGACTATATTCACCCGCCAAATTCAATTTATTTAAATATTTGGTCCACTCAACCTGACTAACCATCTCTACCACATCCTTTTCAGGTCACTTGTCTAAAATTGTAAATCCTATGTAAGATAAAGAATTTAAATAATTTAATGGGGGTCGACAATAAAAAAATACCCGATCTGCGCCCATTGCAAAATCGAGTATTAATAATTAATATTGTTTATGTCGATTCGGTAATTATTTTACTATCTGACCTCCACGGTATTTCCAATATGAACCGGTTGCGTATTCTTGGCAGTCGGGTAATAAAAAATTGGAAGCTGACGATTGACAGACCCGCTTGCGGGAATAATCTGGTTACCATAATTCCTTGTGTAACCGTTGTTAAAATATTCGCTGCTGGCCAACTGATTCATGATATTACGAATCCTGGTCGCACGTGCCAACTGCTTATCGAAGGCCCAATTTACCTTTTCATGCTGTGCAATAACCGGCGGCAGTTCATCCTGCTCTATTGGTAGGGCTGTTCTATATTTTTCGTCCAATTCCCCGTAACCTGCTCCTTCGCTGATATCAGCACGCATATCCGGTGCATCAGTATTATCCAAAACTTTAAGACCACCGAATAAGACAAAAGCTAAAACGAGACAAGCAGTAGCCGCAGCCGGAACCAGTCGACCCCAGCCAAATATCGGTGCATTCTTTGGCAAATAAGCCTTACCCTTATTTTCCGCCATTCTCTCCTGTGCGATACGATCCAATAGACGACTATTAAAATCATCGCTTACTTTTACCGTTGGCAGACTTATAGCCGATATCATGATTTCCCTGAAGACCGCCTCCTCGCGACGACATTCCGGGCAGCTATCCAAATGCTCGGAAATTGTCTGCTGCCGACTACCGGTCAACTCATTGTTACAATAAGCTGACAGGAAGAAGCGTACCCTTCGACAACGCATTGTATTCCTCCATTCTTGGCCTTAATTTCTCTCGAAGCATGGCCCGTGCGCGATTAACCCGCGATTTGACCGTCCCCAACGGGATATTCATAATCTTGGCGATCTCTTCATACGGAAGTTCCTGCACATCGCGCAACATAAAGGCCGATTTGTATTTTTCAGGTAAAGAAGTCAGCGCATTTTCAATGGCGCCCGGAAGATTCGACGGCAATTTCATCTCAACCGCAATCTCCGACTCCTTTCCCTGAAGATCAAAGATATCCAAAAATTTAAAACGTTTACGTTTTCTCAGTTCATTACGGCCCAAATTTAAGGCAATCGTGTAAATCCAGGTTGAAAAACAGTGCTTGAAATCAAAAGAATCCCGGTGCTGATAAACTCGCAAAAATGTTTCCTGCACGATATCTTCCGCCTCTTCGGTACTGCCCACCATTCTGGATATAACATTCATAAGCCGGTTTTTGAACTTGTTCGCCATCTGATTAAAGGCGACCATATCACCTTCCTGAATCTTTCGCATCAGGTCGTGATCAGCTTCTTTTTCAGTTTCTTTTGCCTTCACAGTATATCCTGTTTTTAACTGTTACAGCCGACTATTTAAAAAGTTCCAGTTTTTCTAAAAAACGGGACAACAATCTATTAATCGACAACCAATTACCTGATTTTACCAACTAATCCACGGATACCCCGTCAGATATAAAATCAGGCCTGCCAAAAATAGCAATATTAATGGAATAGTAAGCAAACGGTATACCCGCCCGAGATTTGATTTAAAATGTTCATTGGTCAAAATCAAACAAAAGTGAGTTGGCGAAAATATCATTCCCACATAGCCCGATATAAATGCCAGAAATATATTGCCAAGATTTATATCAGGTTGATATAAGAAGCCGGCCAAAAGCGGATAAGCCAGCCCAACCAAAGCAAACAATATCCCGGTCAGCAAACCGGCCGAAAATGAAACCAGAATTATAATAACCGCATCCGGCAATCCGAGACTTGAGGAAAACGTTGTGAAAGAACCGATTGCACCGGTTATTTCAAGCATTTTTTGAAATGAGAGAACTCCGAAAACTAAAAAGACTAATCTTAAGGTAAAGGCTTCGGAGGCCGCTGTTTTTATCTTTTTAAAATCCGGCCGCTCTTTGATTAGTAAAATAATGAGAGCGATTGCAAAGGCAAAAAGTAGCTTCAAAGTAAAAATCAGCGAAATTAAGATTCCCAAAAGGATCGGCCAAAATAAAGCCAATATCTGCAAGGCTGGCCTGATAAACTGTCCCTGACCCTTTGAACTGTTTTCAATCTTTCTTATCATAAATATATAGCCG
>CAZJLX010000256.1:0-4455 GCA_964546545.1 uncultured Ignavibacteriaceae bacterium
AAATCCGGTCCCGGTTGAATTATTTGTGGGTCGACAGGAGCAGATAACCGAAGTGATGCGCTATGTTGGGCAGGCATCAAACGGTAAAATAGAAAACGCTTTTCTTTACGGTGACAGAGGGATTGGTAAGAGTTCCGTAGCATCATTTCTTCGACATATGGCGATGAAAGACCATGGAATGCTGGGAATTCATGTTTTCTTGGGCGGAGTGTCTACTCTGGAAGACATGGTCAGACATATTTTTGACAAAATTTTAAAAGAAACCATTGAGCAAAAATGGTTTGAAAAAATTAGGAGTTTCTTCGGAAAATATATAGAAGAGGTTGGATTATTTGGTGTTACAGCGAAGTTTTCGCCGCCGAAAAGTGATCTGGGACAGCTTGTCAGAAACTTCCCCGAAGCCATAAGTAATTTATTAAATAAAATTAAAGATGAAAAACGGGGCCTGTTTATCGTTTTAGATGATATTAACGGATTGGCCGAGAAACCGGAATTTGCAAATTGGTATAAAAGCTTTGTTGATGAAGTTGCCACGCATTTTGATAATTTTCCGGTGTTTATTATGCTTGTCGGGATACCTGAAAAAAGAGATATTCTAGATAAGCTTCAGCCCTCTTTGATGAGAATATTTCGTGTTATTGAAATAGGCAAATTGAGTAATCAGGAAGTTGAAAATTTTTTTGAACAGGCGTTTGGCGGAGCAAATATTGAAATTGATAAAAGTGCGCATGAAATAATGAAATTTTATTCCGGCGGGCTTCCAATATTAATGCATGAAATAGGCGATGCCATTTACTGGATAGATGATGATAATCATATTGAACATCAAGATGCTGTCAAAGGAGTAATCGCAGCGGCTGATAAAGTGGGGCAGAAATATATTGATCCCAAGATTACCAGAGCTATTCGAAGTGATCGGTATCGCACAATATTAAAAAAAATTACGGATATTTCAATTATTTCAATTGGCGATTCATTTACAAAAAAGGATATTGTCGAACACATTAGTGCAAAAAAAGGTATTTGGCAATTTTTTAAGAAGAATAAGAGAATTAGGAATTATTGAAACAGTATCAGAGGCGCCTCGAGGCACCTATAGATTTGTCAATCAAATATATCCGCTATATATAACCATTTATTCTAAGTTGGCCAAAAAATAGACGAAATATTATCAATAATTGCTTACTCAATATATGCGATCGCAATTCTATTAATAATAAAAAACAGAGCGGGTGCCGTAAAGACACCCGCTCCGCTAACCAAGGATCGGTAAAATATAGTAGTCTATCTATTTGCCCGCAGATTTCACCGCGGACGAATCAAATCTATTCAGTCGGCGACAGTATATAGATAAGACCATCACCGATGAACAAATCCGCTTCCACTTTAATTGACTTCCACCTCCAAACCATAACGTTTCATTTTGGCGCGGAAAGTCGCTTCGTGAATCGAAAGCAATCGTGCCGCTTTCGATTTGTTGCCGCCCGAGGAGATATATGCCTCCAGAAGCAGTCTTTTTTCGAATGACTCGACCTGTTCGGCCAGACTGTTGCTCTGCTGATCCCTTTGATCATCAAAGAAAGTCTGCGACAGTTCGGTAATCGAACCGTCTTTGGCCAGACTGGCCATCACCGAGAGCTGTTTGACCTTATTTTCCATCTGGCGGATATTCCCCGGCCAGTCATAAGAGACAAACATTCGTACCAGTTCCGGATCCGGTTGCTGACCTTTTTTAAGAAGCTCTCGTTTACGCATGAAAAAATCCAGCAAATCCGGGATATCTTCTTTGCGCGCGCGCAGTGGGGGCAGTTCCAGCGTAAAACAGGCCAGACGATAATACAGGTCGCGCCGGAAAGTGCCTTCTTCGACCATTTGATAAAGATTCCGGTTAGTAGCCGAGATGACCTTTATATCCAGATCAATCTCAACCGAACTTCCCAGCGGTCGCAATTTGCGTGTTTCAAGAACAGACAGCAGTTTGGCTTGAAGCATCGAAGGCAGTTCGCCGATCTCATCAAGCAGCAAAACACCCTTATTGGCGGCCATAAAAAGCCCTGTGCGATTGGCATCGGCTCCGGTAAAGGCACCTTTATGATAGCCAAACAACTCCGATTCCATCAATGTTTCCGGAACGGCGGCCAAATTAATGGCCACGTAAGGTCCATTTGGCCTGGATATCGAATGAAAGTGCTTTGCCAGAAAATCCTTGCCGGTTCCGGTTTCACCGGTCAGCAAAATCGGCAAATCGCTGTCTTTCATCATTTCCAGTTCGGCTATCACCTTTTTCATCTTTTTATTGCGACTGCCGATCTTAATATTAGTCTCGCCGGAAAGATCTGCATTGGCTTTTTTGCCGGCAGTGTCAGGCTGTAACCGGCCTATCAGTTTTTGAATTTCGGTTACTTTTGATTCGACACCGCAATAATTGTACATATCCTCGGCTCGACACAAGTACATCGTCTGCCGACTGACATCAAACGCATTTGATTGTCCGGCCTCTGTGAGGACATCGGCCAGTTCTAATTTGGCCTTGCACTCTTCGAGAACTCGGATAGCATTATAAAAGGTCTGTTGTACCTTTTTCTCCTGATTCAGATTCTCAAAGCAGTCTGCCTGGATCCTTAGTAAAGCGCCGATTTCGGGCCGATTGTCAAGCTTCTTCATAAGAATCATGGCTTTATTGGCCAGTTGCAGGCTGCGGCGATAATTTTTGTGATATTTCGCCGACTCAGCCAGATGTCGTAACGGTCGCGCGGCCAGAAGAGATTCCGGGGCAATACGGTATGCTTCGGCAAATGCTTCGTTAAGAATCAGGTCGGCTTCGGCAAAACGACCGGTTTTGTACATTAACTCGCCGCAGTAGGTCATATGAATGATCTTTTCCTTGTCCATTTTATTGCGACTGATATACTCTTTTGCATTTTCCAAAGCTTCGGTCGCATTTTCATATTTCGCCTGCTGAATGTTGACATACCCGAGCGACAACCAGGCTCGGGCGGTTTCGATTTCATCATTCAGGTTCGACGAAAGCTCGATATTCAACCGAATATTCTGTTCGGCATCATTAAGTTTGCCGAGTGAAGTATAAACGCGGCCGATATTACCGAACAGATAAGCGATTTTCTTCTTATCATTTTCCAGTTTTGCATAGTCCACTGCCTCCAGCAGGTATTTCAGTGCACTATCAAGTTCACCGCGACGGAAATGAATGGCCGCCAGCCGGTTTAGTGCCACCCCGGCGGTCGGGAAATCATCATTTCGTCGCGAAATAGATTCTGCATCGCGGTACGCCTTTTCGGCTTCCTGGAATTTACCGATTTCTCTCAAAATATTGCCCAGAACGATATATCCTTCGGCTCGTTCTTTGGTTTCCCCGGCAATCTTTGACAGAATATCAATAGCTTTCCTGATCAGGGTTAATGCCCGTGAGAGGTTTCCATTAAAGCCGAACGCAATCGCACCGAGACGCATCAATATACCGCTATCAAGATCACAATTCCCTCGCAATGATTCTGCCAACGAATCAAAGTACCTGCAGGCAGCGGGGAAATCGCGACGAGTTACCAATTCCTCAAGGAATTTTCGGCAACTGATGCGGTATCCTGTGTTTGCATCCAAGTGTCGTTTCATACTTTAGTTTCCTCTCTGGGGGTCGCCCTGACTGCTGTTATCCTCCGTATTGTAGTCACCCGGTAAGACATCATTATTGATATCCTGATCGACATAATACCAGCTTCTGTCGAAAGAGAAATCAAACAGGATAATAATCCGGAATGCCTCTATCTGAATTTTGGGCGAGCCGTAAATAGTGCCAAAACTGCCGAGACTGTTTGACGGATCATCATCAGGAGGATTAACATCGCCGCCCCAGGGATGGTCCTGAGGGGGTTCGTCAGTATCGATACGATTTTTGAACGGATCGTATTCGCCGTTCGCCGGTACCGTATTGACAAATATCAATACCAGCACCAGAAGCAAAAGTAACTTTGCATGTTTCATTTTACCTACTCCTTGGTTAAAGGTATAATAAGGTTTATTTAATTGTTAGCATCCACCCCTTACAAATAGTATATGGCGAGAGCTTGTGAGACAGGTCCACCGTAATTAAATATAACAAAATGAGCCGGTTATGTCAAGAAATATTGCTTTTTGAGGGTCGGAAAATATTTCCTAAGGCTTTGATATACAACAGAATATAATTACATGAGGGTAGTGTGAACTAACAAATAATAACTCCCGGATGCGGCTCATCATTCCGGGAAAATAATCCCTGATTAGCCGCAAACATCGACTATTTCGGTAACCGCGCGGCTTATTTCCTTTTCCGAAGTATGTCTTCCGACTGAAAAACGCAACGTCCCTTTGGCATATTCAAGTGGTGTATTCATAGCCTTGATAACATTTGAAATATCAACGCCATCACCGTGACAGGCCGCCCCGGCCGAAGCGGCAATG
>CAZJLX010000257.1:0-3478 GCA_964546545.1 uncultured Ignavibacteriaceae bacterium
ACTTCACTTTCGAGGGCCTGCACATGATTCGTCCGGGTCACCTCGAACAACTGCGTTACTATCCAACTGGTGTCGATCCGTCGGAGTCCGAGGTGGACCGCTATACGACAGAACTCCGCGACAAGATGGATCGTAAGGATATTCCCTTCATCGAGGACATGCTCCAGATGGCTCAGTTTGAAGGAGTCAGGCTCCTGGCCTGTAAGACAAGTGCCGACTTATTCGACCTCAGCAAGGAAGACTTTTTAGAGGGCGTGGAAATCATGCTGGCCGGTGACTTCATGAAGCAGGCGACTGGCTCGGATCTTCACCTGATGTTTTAGGGATTGCCTTCCTCGCCCGACAACGCCGTCTGATGCGGAGTTAATTTCTTAGTCCACCTAAAGAGTGGTTAGTTTATATATCCAGAATGAAGCTCTCTTCGAAAGCGGGGATTTCGACATCCCAGTCAAAGGTGTCGGAGATTTTATCGGCCAGCGACTGCGATGCATCCGGATCACCATGCACGATAAATGTCTTGCGCGGCGGCCGGTTAAAACCCATCAGCCAGGCCAAAATCTCATTGTAGTCGGCATGGCTGGACAGACCGGAGATATTTTCGACATGCGCCCTGACCGGCACCTGCGTCCCATGCACTTTGACCGAATCATTGCCGTTCAGTATCGCCCGGCCGCGGGTTCCTTCCGCCTGATAACCGACAAAGAGGATTGTATTTTTCTTATTCGGCAGGCGCTGTTCGAGATGATGCAGGACTCGTCCGCCGGCGAGCATACCGCTCGAAGAGATAATTATCGCCCGGCCTTTGACATCGTTAATTGCTTTGGATTTTGTTCGCGTATCGCAGACATGCAGATCGGCCGGCTGGAATATATTTTTGCCCGCGATGGTCAGCACGCGGCTGTGGAGATTTTGAACCGATTTCCATTTTTTATAGATATTGGTCGCCTCCATCCCCATCGGTGAATCGACATATATCGGCAAAACCGGGATATCCCCCCGCTCCTCCAGTTCGCGGATAATATACAACAGAGTTTGCGTGCGACCGACGGCAAACGACGGAATTAAGAGTATACCGCCTCTCTCGACAGACTCTTTTATAATCCGCACCAATTCATTATAGAAAGATTTATCATCATGCAACCGATCGCCATAAGTCGATTCGATGACAAGATAATCGACATTATACGCCTGCACCGGATTTCTTAAAATCGGTTCGGTCGGTCGACCCAAATCACCTGAAAACAGTATCTTTTTGGTCGTTTCGGTGTCGTGGATATGTTTTATATCAACCAAAGATGAACCGAGAATATGCCCGGCATCCTTGAATTTCAGTCTGACCGATTCGGCCGGATAAAGATCGTCGCCGTAATGGCAGGGTTTGAATAGCTTGAGACAAGCTTCGGCATCATCTATCGTAAACAGCGGCAGGGCCGGTGAATGTTTGGAGTAACCCTTTTTGTTGGCCCATTCGGCATCCTCTTCCTGAAGATGGGCGCTGTCTAAAAGCATCACTCTGGCCAGTTCGGCCGTGGCATGGGTGGAAATAATCTGTCCGGTGAAACCATCTTTGTTCAGTCGCGGCAGATAGCCGATATGATCGATATGCGCATGAGTCAGGATTACGGCGTCGATTTCCGAGGGCGGAATCGGAAAAGGTTCCCAGTTCCGTTTGCGGTTTTCCTTCGGCCCCTGAAACAGCCCGCAGTCGATTAAGATTTTTTTATCTTTTATTTCAAGCAGATATCGTGAACCGGTAACGGTCCCGGTAGCGCCATAAAATGTAAGTCGCGGCATGATATGTTTCCCGTCAAATTTGATGTTTAATGATAATAACAATAATATCAAAGAAATTGTCAACTTTACTGATGGATTTTTGCTGTTAAAAGAGTTAAATTCAATTTAATGGGTTGGTAATTCATAATAATTTTCAGAGCGGGATAAAATGGATTTTTTAAACTCGGCACTGGACAGTCTGCGGTCGATTATTCCGATGTCGATTGCAATTGCACTTTCGGTTTTAGTAATATTTGCCGTGAAGGGATTTCTGGAAAAAAAATATGCCGCCGTGCCGGATCGCCGGTTCGGTTTCCAGTTGATTTTGCTCTTGCTTTCGATAGTGGGGGTTTTGATAGTTATTATTGTCTCGCCCTTGTCCGATTCGGAAAAGGGCCAGCTTCTCGGCCTGATAGGTATTTTGCTCAGTGCCGCGATTGCCCTGTCATCGACAACTTTTTTGGGCAACATTATGGCCGGAATGATGCTGCGGATTATCCGTTCATTCCGCCCCGGCGATTTTATTCGGGTCGGGGAATATTTCGGGCGCGTTTCCGAACGGGGAATTTTTCATATCGAAATCCAGACCGAGGATCGCGATCTGATGACCCTGCCGAATCTTTATCTCGTGACCCATCCGGTTAAAGTCATCTTAAGTTCCGGGACATTTATTACGGCCGAGGTATCGCTCGGTTATGATGTACCACATGATAAAATCTGCGAATTATTGATTGAAGCGGCTAGAGAATCGGAACTGGTCGAGCCTTTTGTACGAATCATGCATCTGGGTGATTTTTCAGTGACTTATCGAATTGCAGGCATGCTTTCTGAGGTAAAACATATATTATCGGCAAGATCCAAATTACGGGAGAAGATGCTTGATAAGTTTCATCAGGCAAAAATTGAAATTGTCTCACCGACCTTTATGAATACGCGGGCTATTTCAGCGGATAAAGAGTTTATCCCCAATAAAGTAAGAGAGAAAAAGAGTGAAATTAAAAAAGCTCCTGTAGATGTTCCCGAAACACTTTTATTTGATAAGGCGGAAGAGGCTGACTCGATTGAAAAACTTCGTGAGCGATCGGATTTGCTTGCCAAAGAGAGCGAGCAGTTAAAGAGTGATATAAAAAAGTGCGAAGATGAAGCGGAGAAGGAAAAGTTAAGGGAAAGACAAAGGCTATTGGAAGAACGGCGTGAAAGGTTGATGGAGTATATTAAAAAGAGGGAAACCGAAAAACAGGATTAGTCTTTTTGCTAAATATATCAGATTAAAAATGAAACCGGTCGACGACCGGCATGTCTAATTATATAATCAAGCGCCCCGATCACAATCAGTATTAAACCGGCATATATTATCAAAGAGAGGTCCATATTCAGGATTGATTGCAGGTCATCTGTCATAGAAAATATATTATTACTCAGAAACTGATACCATCCCGACGGAATCAATAGTCCGAGGATTTTTCCAATATTAGCAAAATAGCCTAAAAAGACCAGGGTAAGGACAGTTCCGGCAATTGATAAGGTCAACGGCCATGAGGATTTAGCCGGTTCGTTTTGGGGCTCTTCTTCGGCTATTAAACGGGACATAACCGATGCGTCAAAAGTGTCAGGTAGTTGCGGAGTTGTATCTGTTTCGATTAGACTATTAATAAATTTCATTTTGATTATCATCTGTCACTAAAACTTGTATACTTACATTATT
>CAZJLX010000257.1:3488-4423 GCA_964546545.1 uncultured Ignavibacteriaceae bacterium
TCTCTGTTTCGAGTTGACTATTAATAAATTGATACTGCTTCACCAGATCGGAACAGATTTGGCAGTCAGTCAGATGGTTTTCTATCTCTTCATTTCGTTCGGGCAGGTTGCCGTCAAGAAAATCGAGGATTTCATCTTCAGTTAAATGTTTCACTGCCATAATTCCTTAATGTTATACTTAATCAAGAGCTGTTTTTTCAACATTTTTCTCGACCGGAAGAGATAACTTTTAACCGTACCTTCGGGTAAATTCATTATTTTGCCAATTTCGGCATAACTTTTCTGGTCCAGATGATACAGCGTAATTATTAATCTGAACTGTGGCGGTAATTTATCTATCTCGGCGCGTAAAAGCCCGGCGATTTCGCTTTTTTCGGCAGATTTGTCGGGTCGGTCGCCTTCATCGCAAATATTACCAATAGTTTCATCAAAGTCAGGCTCGGCCATCGGCAACCTATTTATGCCTATATAGTCAAAGCACCGGTTGTAGGCTATCCGGGCGATCCAGGTTGAAAGTTTGGAATCTCCGCGGAAATTTGCCAGATTCTTGAACACCTTTAAAAATACCTCCTGACAGAGATCCTCGCAATCGGCATTATCGGGCACCATCTTAAAAACAATATGGCTGACCAGTCTTTGATAATTTTCGATAAGTTCCTGAAACGCATGTTTTTCACCATCCAGAATTCTTCGGACTATAGCCAGCTTATCATCCACATCTATTCCTTAATAAAATTTGACCCCGATTTGCCAAAAATGTTGCTCTTTTTTTATCCAACTGCAACATTTTTTATATGTCCCGGTCTAATCAGATAAATGAAATAATCAGAAAGGAGAGCTTTATGAGTCCATTAAATACTTTTTTTGAGTTCATCCCGCTCTACATCATCTTTCCGACGATCTATTTTATAATCAAACTTTCGCTTGAGTATACG
>CAZJLX010000258.1:0-4420 GCA_964546545.1 uncultured Ignavibacteriaceae bacterium
CAAATCAGGATTAATTTGTGATTCTGCCTTAATCTCGTATTGCCTACTATTTGTCTTTTTAATCTGTTTTGACAGATCGGACAGGTCAATATTTTTTACGTCAGGTCTGTTATCCGGTTCAAATGGTAAGGACACCAAAAGTCCCTTTTTTAGAACTTTCCATATAACCGGCAAATCTCTTTTATCCCGATTGAACGGCGCGACCGGTTTGATTTGAGGTTGCTCGGCAAAAAATGTTGAAATTGGATCGCCGTAGAGAGAACTGAAACGAACCTTTGGCCCAAGTTTCAGGAGTCCGGCGGCCGAGGCCGAGCGCCCCAGAAAAGAGCCCGCGCCAATAATCATATCCCTTTTGCCGCACAACCAGCGGGTAATTCCGGTTTCCTCGCCGATTTCCACATTCCCATCGCAATATAACGCCCTTACTAAACTGTTTGGACTCAATCGAGCATTACCGGTTACATAAACCTCGCGCGCAAACATAACCCGTTCGCCGGCGAATAAATTTCCTTTGATATAAACCGTGTTTTCATAAGGACCCTCTGATAAATTCTGATCGGTATTATATATTTTCACCGCCTCATCATGAGATAATATCAGCTTGGTAAGATAGTCAGGATCGGTAACCTCATCCACCCCTTCAACACTTTTGACCGCTTCAGTTATTATTCTTTTGAATGACTCACCAAAATAGAACGGATCCTTATAGTACATCATGTCAATATTGAGTGGCTTGTTATCTTTCGGAAAATTAAGCTCCGAAATAGCCGGAAGAAATGGAATCAAAAACATCAACAAGGCGATGGTTGTTACCAAAAACTGCGGCCAGGGTAAAAAAAGCAGCATAGCCAATATTATCAGCGCCAAAAATACAATCAGCATAATTATATTTCTTTTGGAATGCTCAGGCATTTTTTTCTTCCCGGTATCTTTTTGTTTTTTGCCATTCCGGTTCTCGCCTCAGAATAACATCCAGAATTGCCGAAACGACACCGGCGGAAACGAAGATGATATTATAGAGGAAAGAGAAGAAGAACATTAAAAGCAGTTTGACCCGTTCTTTTGAGCCATCCAGATAGGCCGCCGAGCCAATCTGGAAAAAGGGCGCGAAATTACCGAATGAACTGTATCCCGCCACCAGCGGAATCAAAATCATCGCCTCGACAATTTGCATCGCACCCATAAAAAAGAGTGCCAGCGCAACCGGTATTCCCAGAAGTATAAGAATCGGTACGAAATATATTCCAAGCAGCATGGCGCCATCAAGTTTTTCGGCCTTTGAAAGATATTTACTCCTTAATACCGGCCAGAGATATTTGACCATCACCTGCGTATGTCCACGTGCCCATCTTTTAATCTGTCGTGCCCGAACGCCCCAGCTTTCGGGAACCTCTTCGTAACATTCGGCTCGGTTGGCATAAACGACTTTCCAGCCGTTGACATACAACCTGTACGTCAACTCGGTATCCTCGGTTAAAATATTGGGATCAAAGCCGCCCATTGATTTGACCAATTCTTTTCTGAAACCGCCCACTGTTCCGCCATACTGGGGTATCAGTTTCAAATTGTGGCGCGCCTGCTGATCGACCTGATAACCACCCGATCTTTCCAGATCGAGTAAACGGGTAAGAAAATTTTTTGAAGTATTTATCGGTATGACGCGGCCCATCACGGCACCGACTTCGGGATCCTTAAAACAGACAGCGATATCACGAATCATTCCCACTGGCGGCAGATAATCGGCATCAAAGACAATTATTATTTCACCCTGGGCCTTTTTAATGGCATCGTTCAAGCCATGTGTTTTACCTCGAAACCCCTCGGAGCGATTGAGCGGTTTAATTAGATCAGGATCTTTCGCGGCGATGTCGGCTATTATTTGTTCGGTAGCGTCGGTCGAATGATCATTAATCGGGATTATTTCATAAATCTCTCGCGGATATTTTGCATCAATTAGTTGAGTTAGTACGCCCTCGGCGACCTTTTCTTCATTGTGCATCGGCACCAGAACGGAAACCGAAGGCAATTCGGAATCGAGAATATCCTGATAATAAAGTCGCTGCTCCCCCGAAACCCGGTTAAATGAGAAAATAAAATGCCGGATTGTATAACAAAAGAGGATTAGAACCTCAATTACTACATATATTTTTAATATTAATACAACCAGTTCCATTTCCGTATATCCCGATCTGTTGATTTACTGATCCAATTTATATAGAGTGAATAAAATCCGACTATGCAGAAAAAGTCGATAAGCGGGCCGAACAGGAAATACATCCCGGCCATAAACATAAAGCTTAATTTGTTTAACAGGTATAAAAAGACGATATATCTAAAGCAGGCAAAGACAATATCATAAATTAAAACAAAAAATATAAAGGTTGTTTTACCGACTAAATTGCTCGGCAGATAAATCAAAGCGAATGTCAGCACTATCGGAATTATAAACCACATTGCCACTTCGGTTTTGATGTATAACTCGGAAAAGATGTCGCTGCTGTACGGAAAAAAATCGGGCCAGATTATAAAATATAGAGCGGAAATAATATGAGTAAACAGAACGAGCGAAAGCCATATTGCGGGTGGCTTTACTTTATTTTTATTCCACAGAACCAATATACCGAGCACGACGGAAACAATTATTGTAATAAGCGACATATTAATAGTCGGGAAGCGGCCCGGTGTTGCAAGGTAAGAAACATCGCGATATAAAAATGGCTTTACGACTATTTCTACGAATTCCGAAGAGATCGATTCGGCCAGCACCTCGGCGGAAAAACCGGATAAAAGCGCCGTTATCTTGGGAAAATAAATATACAAAAGGATATCGGGAATAATGAGACCAATCAGGACATAAACAAACCAATGCCACTTATTGGTGACCACTTTTCTATAAGAACGATGCAGATAGATCAGCGGCTTCTTTATACGGTCTTCGCTGATGGACTGTTGTTGCTCTTTTTCCAAATTCCTGCGCATATCCTTTCAGCTTAGTTTATAGTAATCCAATCGGTATTTCACCAAAAAAATATAGAGATACTCAAAAATGTCAGAGATATACATACAATACAGGTATTATCCGGATTATAATTCCAACCATATTAAGGGTTCACAGACAATACCCGTAAAAATTAGAGATGTTATTTTCTAACCGTTTATAGACTATTTAGCCTTGGGACCGATCATTTTTTCCGGTCTGACTTTTTCGTCGAACTCCTCAGCCGTCAACAGACCAAGAGCCAGAGCCGCCTCCTTCAGTGTAGAATTGTCGGCATGAGCCTTTTTGGCCACCTTCGCAGCATTGTCATAGCCGATATGAGGATTTAATGCGGTCACCAACATCAGTGAATTGGTCAGATTATTTTTGATATTGACCTCATTTGGCTCGATACCCAAAGCGCAGTGTTCGTTAAACATTTCGCAGGCATCGGCAATCAGCCTGATCGATTGCAAGACATTATAAATTATCAGCGGTTTAAAGACGTTCAGTTCGAAATTGCCTGACATCCCTCCCACATTGACCGAAACATCATTTCCGATTACCTGCCCGCAAACCATTGTCATCGCTTCGCACTGGGTCGGATTTACCTTACCCGGCATAATTGATGAACCGGGTTCATTGGCCGGAATTGTTAACTCGCCAATACCGCATCGCGGCCCGGAAGCCAGCCAGCGAATATCATTAGCGATTTTCATCAGTGAGCAGGCCAATGTTTTAAGTACGCCCGAAAGTTCCACCAGGGCATCGTGAGCCGCGAGCGCCTCGAATTTGTTGGGTGCCGATACAAATGGATAACCGGTCAACTGCGCAATTTGTTTCGCCGAATTTTCTGCAAAATCGGGATGAGTATTGAGACCGGTTCCAACCGCCGTCCCGCCCAGAGCAAGGGGATAGAGACGCTTAAGACTGTCATTAAGCCGCTCCAATCCCAGTGTCAGTTGGGCGGCGTATCCGGAGAACTCTTGTCCCAGAGTCAAAGGTGTCGCATCCATCAGATGGGTCCGACCGATTTTGATTATTGAGTCGAAATCTTTCGATTTTTTGGACAGAGTATCGCGAAGAGCGGTTATGTTCGGAATTAATCTTTTATGGACCTGTTCGACTGCAGCGATATGCATTGCGGTCGGAAAAGTGTCATTTGAGGATTGCGCTTTATTGACATCATCGTTGGGATGAACCGGTTTTTTACTGCCCATCTGCCCGCCGGCTATTTCAATAGCCCGGTTCGAAATAACCTCATTACTATTCATATTTGACTGCGTCCCGGAACCGGTCTGCCAGACAACAAGCGGGAAATGGTCGTCCAACTGCCCATCGATAACTTCATCCGCCGCCGTTAATATCAATTCACACTTATCCTTCGGCAAAAGCCCCAGTTCCATGTTCTAAGGTAAAACGACACCATTCGACCCAGGGATT
>CAZJLX010000259.1:0-4392 GCA_964546545.1 uncultured Ignavibacteriaceae bacterium
TCTCCTTTCAAAAGCTCCTTAATGTCAAAATCAACCATAGGTTTCGGCTTGGAATATGTTCCGCCAAGCTTAAACGGAATATTTATCCGCGCCGTTCCTTTTTGTTTCAAGAGCGAGGCCAGCCCCCCGACGATTCCGGCATCAGCCATAAGGTCGGAACTGCTTTTCTCCGACAACAAAAGCTCCCCTTTATAATCCAGAGTCCCGTCGAATCCGGCCGAACCGTTAATCAGCCAGTCACCCAGACCATTATTGAATTTCAATTCGCTGAAAGCGACCCGACCGTCGGCGACTTTATAGGTGGTCTTCAATTCCTTTATCTCTTCTGCTTCAAAGGTCTTGAATTTCAACTGGTCGGCCACTTTTTTAATCATATCAAAATTGACCAGCCTACCGTTGTTCAGATCAGCGACACCATCCATAGTCATATTATTCATAATCGAATCCGGCTCCCAGCCGGTGGCTGTGAATTGGCCGGTTATATCGACCTTACCAAACAGATGCCCGCCGAATTTCGTGAATCGCTCCAGAAAATCATTGACTTCAATCTGTTTTGTCTCGAATTTCCCGCTGTAAACCGGATTTTCAAAATCGGACAGGTCAACCGTACTCGATCCTGTTACCTTTCCCGAATAGACATTTCCCGTGGCATTATTAGCCGAAATTTTCCGGTCCTTTATCAGAATATCCGAATTGATATTCGTGAAATCGACATTCATATAAACCAGCGTATCAATCCGGGCCGTCCCTTTACCGTTGATATCGGGCAGAATAATAGGCGGAAGCGAATCAATCGGAATCTCGGCCGGATTTTCTCCCTCACCCGGTACCGCCTCGGGAAAAAGTTTGTCCATATTGAATTTTTTAGACCGCATCGTAAAAGCAAAATATGGCTTTTTGGTCGCCTTCTTTTCATCCAGAAAATAAGGAAGTACATCGGTCAGTTTACCAGTCAGCGACAGATCGGAAGAGGTGAATTTTATGTTCATTTTATCCAGAGAAATATCATCTTTATTGAGCGAAATTTCCATCTCAAGCGATTCAATCGGTTCGGGAAGTGTCGTCGCTCTGTACGACCCCTTTTTAACCGAGACTTTACCCTTCAAATCCATCCCGGTTGGATTGTCGATCGGACCGTTGGCGCTGATATCAAGAACAAGCTGGCCGGACAGTTTCGGATTACCCGCTTTCGGCAAAAACGGATTAAACGCCGCCATATCTATTGTCCCGGCCAGTTGGCCGTCCACTTCCGGCTTTTTAAAGTTGCGAATAATAGCCGACGCATTAAAAATATTCTTATCGACCGACATTTTATTGATCACAAATTTTGCCGATTTATGGTCGAAATCGGCCGAAATAGCCTCAATCAGAACCGGCGCCGGAAGGATATCAGCGACCACTTCGATATTCTTAAGAGATAGATTTCCGCTGTATGTCAGCGTATCAATAGTTTCGGTATTGTATGCAATATCGGCCTTAACCGCCATCGTTCCTTTTATTTTGTACTCTTCAAGCAATACTTTATATTCGTCAGGTAAGTCATTGGTAATATAAGCAATATCGGTTTCGGTTGATGAAATATTGAAATTGGCCCGGGACATAGTCTCTAAATCAGGAAGTTCACCGGTCAGGCTGAGTTTTAAACCGTTCAATTCGATTGCGCTCTTATTAAGTTTTACACTATTTTGAGCCTGATTATATACGGCATCATAGTCGCAGATCAGTTGCAAATCGGGGATAATCAATGTATCATATTGAATCTTAAGCGGCGAGATTCTCATATTGCCGGTCGCGTGAAATGTCTCTGCCTCCGGGTTTTTTAATTGAGACTCCAGATCTATATTTAAGGCTTTGATTGATACCTTACCGGAGTCATCGATATACTCAACCTGGCCGCTTTCAATCGACAGATTATCAAATGAAATCGCCGCCACCGCAACTTGCGTTTCCTTCGGTATATCCTCAGACACAACTCCTGCCGCAGCCGAATCGATTACGCCGAATTGATAATTAATCTGGCCATTTTTTAATTTGCGCATCATTATCTTCGGCTTCACGAGTATCAATCTGTCAACTATCACCCGCTTTTTGATAAGCGGCCAGATTTGCAGCTTAATATCAAGCGCTTCCGCTTCAAGGAAATTCTTCTGTTCAAAACCTTCAGGATTGCCAATTCGAATACCCTCAAGATAGGCCCCAACCCCTCCCCAAAATGAAACCGATATGCCGTCGATATTCACTTCGCGATTAAGGCTGGTCGACATCTCATCAATTGCCATTCGACGAACTCTTTCTTTCGGAAAAAAGAGTACAATACCGCTGACACCCAGGACAACAATAATCACGACAATCAATAAACCCCAAAGTATTATCTTTTTAAACATATTATACCTGTACCAATCCTTTAGCCCGGTCATTTATAACCGATCGGGTTATTTATAAACTCATCGTCTAAATTTATGCCTCAACCGATTCGCCCGGTTTAATAATTACCACTTTAGTACCTTTGGCTTTCTCGGCAAATTCCAGAGGTTCGGTATCAATCACGTCCCATGTTTTATAATGTATCGGGACCACTTTGGTCGGTCGCAAAAACTCGACCGCCTTGACGGCATCATCGACACCCATCGTAAAATTGTCGCCAATCGGCAAAAAGGCGAGATCGATTTTGTTCATATCGCCGATAAGTTTCATATCGTAAAACAGACCGGTATCGCCCGCATGATACATCGTTTTGCCGCCCATTGTAATCAAAAAACCACAGGGATTTCCGGTATATTCCAGGCCATCACCGGCGGCCGATCCATGATGCGCTATTGTTAATTTTACGCGGCCGAACGGGAAATTATATGCTCCACCGATATGCATGTTGTGAGCCTTAGCGCCCTGTTTGCTGACATATACCCCCAGTTCATTAGGGGCAATAATCGTCGCGTCATTCGCCCTGGCAATCGGGACGGCATCTCCAAGATGGTCACCATGGCCATGCGTTAATAGAATATAACTGACTTTGATATCTTCGGCTTTTATATTAGCCTGTGGATTGCCGGTTATAAACGGATCAATTATGATATTATGATTACCGTCGCTGACCATAACGCAACTATGACCCAAAAACGTCGCTTTAAGCATATTTTTATTCTCCCTGAATATGTTATATACTGTATGAAATATTTAACATAGTAAAAGGCGAAGTTCAACTACTTTTTTGAATCTTTAATAATTCCACCGGCCAGGATATAGTTATTATTATAAAATACGGCCGATTGACCCGGCGTTATCGCTCGCTGGGGCGTGTCGAATAGAACCCGAACCTCCCGGAGTGAAATAGGTATGATTTCGGCTTTGGCCGGTTTATGTAGATATCGGATTTTAACATCAGCCTCGAATGGTTTATCATGCTTCTCAAGGGCCATCCAGTTTATCTCATTGACAGTCATTTCGCGATGTTTGAGTTGCTCATTATCACCGACAACGACGATATTTTTATCCCGATTTATGCCTTGAACATATAGCGGAGTCGGATTATTCAATCCCAACCCGCGTCTTTGTCCGACAGTATAAAAAGCGATACCCTTATGCTGACCCAGCACATTGCCTTCGGTGTCGATAATATCACCCGATTCAAATTCCCGCTCTTTCATCCCTTTGCCCTCTTTTTTTTGTTCCCATTCGACCAGAAAGCGATGGTAATTATCATCGGCCACGAAACATATCTCTCTCGATTCGGTTTGTTCGGCATTTTTAAGACCCATCTGATGCGCCAAATTACGAACATCATTTTTTAAATAATTCCCGAGGGGTAGTCTGGTTCTGGCCAAAGCCCCCTGTGATAATCCGTAAAGCGCATAAGACTGATCACGACTGTCATCGATTCCCTTTTTAATAGTCCACCGGTTTGTCTCCTGATACTTTTCAATTATTGCATAATGACCGGTTGCAATAAAATCGCAGCCAATTTGCAATGCTTTATTGAGAAGATATTTCCATTTCAGAAAGGTATTGCAAAGAATGCAGGGATTGGGTGTTCGTCCCGATTTATACTCGGAGACAAAATTATTAATCACAATCTCTTTAAATTCAGCCGCATAATTCAGAACATAAAACGGGATTTCCTGCTTCGAGCATATAGACCGCAGATCATTAATCGATTCCAGCGAGCAGCAACGACCATCCTTATAACTGTCGCCGCCAACTTCCTCATAATCCCATAGTTTCATATGAACGGCGGCAATATTATATCCCTGATTTTTTAGTAGCATCATTGCTACAGATGAATCAACTCCTCCGGATACGGCTATAAGAACAGACTCAGACATAATCAGAACTAATCATAGATTAATAAATCACGCAATCGGCATATAATCCCGGCCGATTATTTGTTATAAAGCG
>CAZJLX010000260.1:0-4385 GCA_964546545.1 uncultured Ignavibacteriaceae bacterium
AAAAATAACAAAAATTGAGAAAAATGATACAAGATAAAAACCAAACGGAAAATCGTGGCGAAAAGCATCGAAAGAGCAAACAGAATAATCCAGGGAGTTGTGTTTGCTTTTATATTAGCGATTCTTGTTTTCATAATTAATTATACGAAAATTGAATGAAATCTCAAAATATGGTATGTAAACGGCTGGTTACAATTCCTGCCTGCGGTTGAAATCAAGACGTGCCGCAACAAAAAAACCACGGCAAGTCTGTGACTTATCGCACAATAAGCAATATAAATTTTTACGTCGTGGTCGCGTTGTCTGTTTTTATTCGGAAGCGGCTGGCTGTACCTGGCCCGGTACGTTCATCGTTGCTTTTTTGTTCAGTTCGGTCTGGACAATAAACCAGACGGCCGGCGAAAAGACGATCCAGAGAATAAAGATAACCCATTTGTTGAGATGATCATCAGCCACTTTTTCATACAGTTCACCGTATTTGTAATGAGAATAAAAGCCCGCAAAAGGTATAAATAATAAAACCAGCCAGAGACCGGGCGAGGCGTTTTCATCTTTGGCAAGGAATTTCAATTCTGTCGCCGTTTGATAAAACCAGTAGAGAGCATAAATGCCGATCGTGATAATCATCAGGCCGACCTGGCCCCACATGTTGCGATACTTAACCTGAACGTCCATCAATACCTCCTGTTATTCATCCTCTATTATTACTGCTGTCCCATAAGCCAATAATTCGGCCGCCCCTTTCATTATCATCGAGGTCGAAAATCTGATATTAATAACGGCATTGGCTCCCATCTGAATCGCTTCTTCGGTCATCCGGTCGAGCGATTGCTCCCGGGTTTCGGCCAGCATCTTGGTATATTCTCTGACTTCCCCGCCGACAATTGTCCGTAATCCGGCCATAATATCGAGTCCGATATGGCGAGCGCGAATCGTATTACCCCTGACCAGGCCCAGCACCTTGACTATTTTTTTGCCCGGAATAAAATCATTATTGACCAGAATCATCGTTGTATCTCCTTATATCGGTCGCGGTTATAGGCAAACACTCTTTCCCTGACAGTAGAAACAAGAAGAATAATTAAGCCGAGTCCGCCGATACCGACCGCGATTTTCAACAGGATTGGCGGTCCCGGATTTAAGAAAAAGCCCCGGGTTATCTCAAAAAGAGTATAACCAAGCAGAATTACCGCCGCGATCGACACCAGAATCCACCCGACACCAAGCTCCATCCGGCGGTAGAGCGATTTCCAGTATCCTCTCCAGACATGTTCGGGAATATCCGCATATTTCATGGCTCCGGTAACCTCCCTGAGTTTTTGGAATGTATCCATCTCTTTTTGACACAGACCACAATTCCTAAGATGGTTTTCAAAGTCGGATTTTTCCTGAGGAGTCAGCTCTCCGTCAATATAACCCGACATCAAAATTTTATATTTGTCTTCACACCCGTTCATCTAATAATTTAGCCAGTTTTTTTCGCGCATAGTATAGACGAGACATCACCGTTCCTTTGGGAATCTCAAGAGTCACGGCGATCTCGTCGTACGACAGATCCTGAAAATGCTTGAGCATGATAATTTTACGATCACCTATGTCAAGCATCATAATCGCTTTTCGCAGACGCCTGGCTTCCTCCTTTTTTATCATCGATGTTTCCGGATTGCTGTTATCTATTAATAAAAAATCAACATCATTTATGTCAACCTTTTTTGAGTCGTGCGATTCACGGCGCTGAAGAACGTTAAAACAGAGATTGTTGACAATCGAAAAAAACCAGGGGAAAAATTTCAGGTCGGTATCGAACCGGTCGGCTGATTTAAAGACTCTTATGAACGCCTCCTGCGAAATGTCATAAGCCTCATCGGAATTACCGACCCTGCTTAAAGCAAGGAAATAGGCCTTTTTTTTGTATTTATCCACCAATATTCGCATGGCCTTTTTGTTCCCCTGACAAATCATAATCATCAGTTCCGAATCATTATCCAATTTTTCATTCACCATATATACCGGCCGATTGTGATTTTATTCGAATATTTGTGTAACATGTTAATTGTCAACAATATGGCTCAGGTTAGTTATGTCAGGGCCAGCATCCGTTTTATCTCTATTTTCTTTTCTTTCGATGATAATTTCTCGACATTGATAATTTTGCGTTTGGAACCGGAATCAATCTTTGTCACCGCATAATGAAAATTTCCGACCGAAGCGATCTGATGCAGATGAGTAATTACCAGTAGTTGAAAGTCGTTTGATAATAAGGATAATTTTTTGGCGACAGCATTGGCTGTGAGACCGCCGATCCCGGCATCGATTTCGTCGAATAGTAATAACATCTGCCGGTTTTTTAATTGTGTCTTATCCAGCGCCTTCAGCGCCAACATTATTCGAGAAATCTCGCCTCCCGAAGCAATGCGCGCCAGCGGTTTTAACGGTTCACCCGGATTGGGGGAGATCATAAAACGTCCGGTTTCCAATCCATCCCGGTTAGGTTTGACAAACCGATCCTCCAGTCTGATTCCATCATTATCCTCTTCATAATCAAATTGGCATTCAAAAAGGCATGAATTGATCCCGAGTTCGGCCAGTTCCTTTTTTATTTCTTTGGTCAATTTATCGGCCGCTTTTTTCCGGCGCTTCGAAATATCGATCGCCCTTGATGTATAATCTTCGCGCAAAGCCATTTCTTTTTTGTCGAGTATTTCGATCCGCTTGTCGACATCTATATTTGAACTTAACTGACTGTCTATTTGATTAAGCGTTTCAATTATCGCTTCCTCCGAGCCGCCATATTTTTTCTTCAGGCGATACAGTTCATCCAGCCGAAAGTTTATCTCATCCAGCCGGGCCGGGTCATCCGGTATCGTCGAGAGATATGACTCGATTTGCTCGCGAAACTCCTCCAGATTAATAACCGCGTCGTCAAGCAGTTCCGCTTTTTCCTGCAGTGAACTGTCGAGCGAAGATATCTGCGACATCTCTTTCAGGCAACTGTTTAAAAGCGATAAAGCGGAGTTTTCGTCCCGGTCAAGTTTCTGTAAGATCGATTCGCTTTTTTCACCCAGAGTTTGCGATGAATCCAGAATCTTCTTTTCCGCGAGAAGTTCTTCCTCCTCACCGCTTCTGACAGAGGCTTTTTCTATTTCATCTTTTTGAAACAAGAGAAGTTCTCGGCTATTTTTTTCCAACTCTTTGCGTGAGATAAGATTTTCCAGCTGTTTTTTTGTTTCGAACCAGTCTTCATATAACGAGCCGATTTTTTCCACATCGTTTTTCAGACCGGCGAAGCTGTCTAGGAAAAACAGATGATTTTTTTCATCCAGCAGTTGCTGATGCGAATGCTGGCCGAACAGTTCGGCCAGATACTGACTGATCTCCTTTAGCTGAGTCAGATTTACCAGTTGTCCGTTGATAAAGGACCGCGACCGTTTGTTAATCGAGATTTCACGTCTTAATGTGATTGATTTATTATCATGTTCGATCTCAAGCCTGTCGAGTCGATCGATGATATCGCTCATGCCGGCGATTTGAAAGTCGGCTTCGATCAAAGCCATGTTTTTTCCGGAACGGACATCATCGCTATCGGTCTTTTCGCCGAGCAGACGACCGACAGCGCCGACAATAATCGACTTACCCGCGCCGGTTTCTCCGGTCAGGACATTCATCCCCGGTTCAAAAGAAACCTCCAGTTTATCAACCAGGGCGAAATTTTCTATATACAGTCGTGTCAGCATAATATTTCCGTCGACTTATGTCGTCCGTCGTTTAATCAGAGAGCTGATTTCCTGAGTAATCCGATCCGCTTCTGATGTATCGCCGCTTTCTTCGGCAATTTTTAATTCGGCTTTTAATTTATCAATTATTCGTTCATGTTTAAAGGATAATATCTTGCCTATATAATCTTTTATCATCAGTGAGATGTTTTCATTCGCCCACTCGATTCCGGCCAGAGAACTTATCTGCGACTGGATATTTTCATCGTCGGTCATGTCAATCAACGAGGCGGCTGAGATTTCGCCTGCGGTACTATAAATGGTCAGCATAAGAGAATATATCAGGCGGTGATTTTCTTCCTGAAAATCATCGGCCGCAATTTTTTCCCGGGCAAGGTCGACATTTTCCGAATAATTTAACAGCAGTGACAGCAGTTCTTTTTCAATATCGATTATTTTTTTCGGGGGAGATATCTCGGTTTTTGTTTTGCCGCTCTTTTTTTCCGAGGGGAGAAGATGAACAAAATACTGCGGATCGGTTTGTAATTTTTCGGCCGCCTCAGCGATAAATAATTGACGGCGGGTCTGGTCATGAATCCGTCCGGCCAGTTCGGCCAGTTCCTTGATCAGTTTTTCTTTGCCGATAATACCCTGTTTTTTGATATCTATTTC
>CAZJLX010000261.1:0-3901 GCA_964546545.1 uncultured Ignavibacteriaceae bacterium
TACATCTTTTCGAGAAGTGGGGACTGCCCATTTGGAAAGATGCCGATGGCAAGTATGTTCATGAAGGACGCTGGCAGCTGATGATCAATGGCGAATCCTACAAAGTCATCGTCGCCGAAGCGGCCAAGAATGCTCTGGCTGAAGCCGGTGGCGAATATTTCGAACGTATTTTTGTCGTTGACCCGCTGATGGACGGCGATCGTATTGCCGGAGCCGTCGGTTTCTCGGTTCGCGAGAATAAATTCTATACTTTCAAAGCCAAAGCCGTCATCGTCTCGATGGGCGGCGCGGTTCATGTCTTTAAGCCGCGAAGCACCGGTGAAGGTCTTGGACGCGCCTGGTATCCGCCGTGGAATTCCGGTTCGAGTGCCTATTTCACGCTTCGTGCCGGCGCCGAGATGACTTCTCAGGAAGTTCGTTTTATCCCGGTTCGATTCAAAGATGCTTATGGCCCGGTTGGTGCCTGGTTCCTTCTGTTCAAAGCGGCCGCGTTGAACTCTCAGGGCGGCAGTTATATGGTCGAACGAAGAGATGAACTTGAGAAATGGAAACCATACGGTCTGGTAAAACCGGTTCCGGCCAACCTGCGTAACTGGCTTGGTATGCTTGATATTATGGAAGGCAAAGGCCCCATCTATATGCGCACGAACGATGCTATTCAGAAGATCGCCGCCGAAGCCGGCGACGAGAAGGCTGCCAAGAAGAAACTCAAAGAGCTTGAAGCCGAAGCCTGGGAAGACTTCCTGGATATGACTATCTCGCAGGCGATTCTTTGGGCCGCAACCAATGTCGAGCCGGAAAACAAACCGTCCGAAATCGCCGCTGCCGAACCGTATTTCATCGGTTCTCACTCCGGCGCTTCCGGTGCCTGGGTTTCCGGTCCCGAAGATCTTCAGAGCGGTGATTCCAAGAATGATTATTTCTGGGGTTATGCTCACATGGCCACCGTCAAAGGTATGTTCTGCGCCGGTGATGCCTCGGGTGCCTCGTCCCACAAGTTCTCTTCCGGTTCACATGCTGAAGGACGTATCGTCGGAAAGGCCGCGATTAAGTTTATCGTCGAAAATAGCACCCAGCCTAAAGTTGATGACGCTGCTGTTAAAGCTCTCAGAGACAGAATTCTTAAACCTATTGATATTTTCGAAGAAAATAAAAAGCTCTCAACCGATGTCGAAACCAATCCGAACTACATTCTGCCGAAGATGTTCATGTTCCGTCTCCAGAAGATTATGGATGAATATGTCGGTGGTGTCTCGGCTCAATTTTCAACTAATAAGGCTCATTTGGATCGTGCTCTCGAATTGCTCACTTTCCTCAGTGAAGACTCCGACAAACTGGGCGCCCGCGATCTGCATGAGCTGATGCGCTGTTGGGAGAATGTCCAGCGTATGTGGCAGGCTGAAGCTCATACCAGAACCATTCTTTTCCGTGAAGAGACTCGTTGGCCGGGATATTATTTCCGCGCTGACTACCCGACGCTGAATGAGAACGACTGGCATGTGTTCGCGAACTGCCGCTGGAACCCGAGCAACAATGAATGGGAAATGACCAAGCGACCGGTACATCATATTTATAAGTAGATTACCGCTTTCAATCGGGTGGCTTAGCCGCCCGATTGAAACTTGATGCTTGATACCCGATTCTGTTGCAAACAGATTTTGGATTTTCCCTCCAGGCACTATTTATAATGCCTGGAGGTTTTTGTTGGACAGTAAAAACGGGAACATCCGACTCGGTCGGTTGTTTGGATAGGTTAGATGGACTCAAAAGCGAATATCTGCCCGCACTGCGGTCAGGAAATGAAAAAGTGGGCGACACCAGAAATGGCGAATTGGGCGGCCGAGTTTCAATTTGTCTGTTTTAATGATGAATGCCCGTATTATATAAAGGGTTGGAGCTGGATGTTATCGCAGTTTAATGTGAAAGCATCGTATCGCCATCGCTTTAATCCCCAGACAGGAGAAAAAGGGCCGCTTCCGGTTTGGTCAAAAGAGGCACTAAAAAACGGAATTGTCGAGGAGTGAGTCGGTATGAAAGAGATTGAAAACCTCAAAGCGCAGATATTAAAGGATTACCCGCGATTAACGGAGGACAGCGAGTTTAAATTTGCCTGCCATAAAAATGTGCCATGTTTTAATGAGTGCTGTGCTGATGTTAATATATTTTTGACGCCGTATGATATCATTCGCTTAAAAAAGAATCTGGATATTACCTCAACCGAGGTTTTAAAAAAGTATACAATTTCCCCTTTTGATGAAAATTTGAAATACCCCGTTCTGCTTTTAAAGATGAATGACGACAAGAAGAAAACCTGTCCGTTTGTCGGCAAAAACGGCTGTACCGTTTACCCCGATCGCCCCTGGGCCTGTCGCATGTATCCGCTTGGCATGGCTTCGCCCAAGGATGACAATGAAGAACTTGACAAGGAATTTTATTTTCTGCTCGAAGAAAATATCTGCCAGGGTTTTAAGGAAGATCATAAGTACACGGTTGGCGAGTGGCTAAAAGACCAGGGCATTAGCGAATACAATAAAATGGGCGAGGGCTTTAAGGAACTTACTCTTCATAAAGTCTTTCAGAAGAAACAAAACCTCGAGCCGAGAAAAATCGAGATGTTTTTTCTGGCCTGCTATGATATAGACCGTTTCCGCGATTTTGTGTTTAAAAGTACATTCCTGACCAAGTTCATCGTCGATAAAGATACGCAGAAGAATATTAAAGAAGATGATATCGCCCTGCTGAATTTTGGTTACAAATGGCTGCACTTCGCACTCTTCGGCGAAGATACCATGACTATTAAAGAAGATATAAAGGAAGCCAAAACCGAAGCATTGGCCGATGAAATCAGGAAACGCCAAAAGAAATAACTCAGATTAAAATATCTATACGAACCGGCGCGGATTATTATTTTTCTCCGCCGGTTTTTATTTTCTGCGCCATCTCCCCTGTTGAAATAACGACTATATCCGAAGATTCGTAATCATAATACTCGAATAATTCCTTGTCATCACTCATACGATGAAGTAATTCATTGGGAATCTTAATCGATAGAGCCGCAAGGGCAAGTAAAGAAGCCCCTTTAATGTTGGGATTTTTATTTAACAAAGAATCCAGAAGAAGATTGTCTATTTGGGCAAACGGCTTCTTATTTTTTTCCGCAATCCGTGCAATTGCGGTGCGAACGCCGACCTCAAACGGTTCCTCGTTTAAAAAAGAGGCCAGATTCGATCCGTATTCGTCTATCAGATGCGGCATTTTGAATAATATTTCGCCGATAGCTTCGGGTGCGAAACGGCACAAATTTCCCGACTCATCATTCATCGACCAAAACAGACGCCGAAAATATTCAATGATTAATTCCGGATCATTTGACCGGTAAACCACCAGGGCTCGGCTCAGCATCACCGCCGCGCGATAACAGATCAATCGGTCGCTGTCAAAAAGCATCGAATATAATGCCCGCAGAATATTGTGATTTTTAGAGGCCAGAGAGATAATCTCTTCAAGGCGGTTTTGCCCAAGAAGTAATTTGGTCTCTTCTTTTAACCTTTTAAATCCGCCGCCTTTATTACTTTTATTCAGCAAAGACATATACTCTGTTTTTACTCCTGTTTATAACCGTTACCCGACGTCAATATACTCGCTTCCGACTAATAATCAAACATCTTTGGCAATAAGTATATATACGTGCAAGAAGCCCCGAGAACTCGGGGCTTCCATTCATATAGGACAAAAAGAAATGTTGGGACTATTTCAAAAGCATCATTTTGCGAGATTGAACAAATTCTCCTGCTTGAACCCTTACAATGTATAAACCGCTCGCTACGCTTTTTCCGTATGTATCTTTGCCGTTCCAAACAACCTTATAATTTCCTGAGGATTGATTTTTATCGATTAATAC
>CAZJLX010000261.1:3911-4372 GCA_964546545.1 uncultured Ignavibacteriaceae bacterium
GTTGGGACTATTTCAAAAGCATCATTTTCCGGGTAGCTGAATACTTGCCTGCCTGCGCTTTATAGAAGTAGACACCGGAGGCATGGCTAGAAGCATCCCACTCTACTTTAACCGGTCCGGCCTCACTAATACCGCTGAATCCGGCCACCTTCTGACCGATGACATTATAAATATCTATCGTCCAGTCGGATGATACCGGTAGTGACATCTCGATTACAGCTGTCGGATTAAACGGATTCGGATAGCTGCTTACAACAAACTGCGGGAGCAATATCGCCGTTTTGTAGCCATTACCCTGGTAATCAGCCGCTTCGGCAGATAAAATCTCACCTTCGGTCCGTAGTATTTCACCGGTGCAAGTTACATCCTGATTAAAGCTGTAAATCAGGACACGAGTGTTTTTGCCGTCGAAATCTGAAATAATATCCATCTCACTCCCGCCGCTTTCAAGGGCAACCTCA
>CAZJLX010000262.1:0-4367 GCA_964546545.1 uncultured Ignavibacteriaceae bacterium
ACCGAGGCGGAACTGCTTCAAATTGCAAATCGCTATGATCTGTTTATTAGTTACGCCGGATTATTACATTCTATCGGTGTCGACTACCTGATATTTGATTCAGATGAAGCGGCCGAATTTTACGACCGCCTCGATAAGTATATGAAAAAATGATATTTGCGGCGTGTGGTGCGTTTTATCAAAAAATCAATCTTCCATGGCTCTTTAACTGCATCTCAAAATAATAATCGTAGGGCAGGCCCTGTCGAAGACCCTGCGACGTCCTGAGTAGAGCAAGGGATGAGAGACTCGTCCACTCCTGCCACATGCACATTCCGCAAAACGCGTGAATGCCAGGAGAGTTTTGCTCAACCCTTTTTGGGTGCTGCCCTACAATTGTATCTGTTATACCATCCAATACGACCGTTGGCCTGTTGGCCGTATTGTCAGATCAAATATTGGGCATGTCTTTGGGATTGGCGCCAAACGGACAGATTATGATTGTCCGATTATAATCCCGAAATGAATTATTAATACGGGATGATAAAGGAAAATTTGAGGTTGTCCACGCCAAAACATAAAACATGCCAAACATAGAATAACTCCTATGCAGTTTGCGTTAAATGTATTTTCAAAACGTGAACAATTTTTCATAAGTAAAATATCAAAAAGGAGATATTTGTCAATACCTATTTTGAGAGGAGGGCTGTTTTAATAATTGGTATTAAATTGTTCCGTCGGATAAAATAAAATGATAAAAAAAGGCGGGAAATAATCCCGCCTTTGGAAATATTATTCTCTTTTACCATTCAGTCTTAATATTGATAAAGAGAGTCTTATTATCGCGCCAGACAAAAAAGACGATCTCCGATGGTTTCTCTTCGGCGATTTTTTCAAGCATTTTTTGACCGTCCTCGACCGATTCAATCTTTTGCCCGTCGATTTTCTGAATAAAATCTCCGGGCAGCAACCCGCCAACCGAGGCCCAGCCGCCCGGCTCCACCTCTTTTATGACAACCGCCCTAAAATCATCCCGTTCCAGATTATAAAGATTGTAGTCGGCAAAAACCATATCACGGATTTTTATCTCGAAATTTTTATCTTCGTAATCGGGTGCTTCCGCCGGTGGAATCGGTGCCTGGGCCAATGTGATATTGACATTAAAAGTATCGACGGCGTTATTCTGCCGTCTCAAAATTCCCATTGCAACACTCGAACCGGCGCCCATCTCGGAAATTTTCTTCTGGAAAACGGGAAGATTCTCTTCTTTATTGACCATGATGGGTAATCCCGAAAGTGTATATATTATGTCGCCCGTTTTTAATCCGACCGAATCGGCCGGAGAGTGACGAACCACGTCATTGATGATAATGCCACCCGATTTAATCTTCCAAAATTCGGCAATATCATCGGTTAAGGCCTGAAGATAGATTCCGAGCCAGCCTCGGTTCACTTCACCAAGCCGCGGCGGATCTTTTATCAGTTTATTCAGACGATCGGCATCGATAATTCCCAGAAGCGGCAGATAGTCATTCATCTGCGAGAAGGATTCCATCATGGCCGAGGCATTAAAGCCGGAAAGTGCCGGATTTTCAAGATTGCCGAGGACACCCACGGCATGGCCGTCGGTATCATATAAAACCGAAGCGAGTTGCAGTTCATTAAAGCCTACCGTTAGAACAATTTCTTCCGGTTCGACGATATTGGCGGAAACCAGCCCGATATCAACTCCCAGCATGGGAGTCACGAATTCCGGAAGCAGCATATACAGTGCGAGCCATTCGCCGAGATTATAATTCTCACGATTATAGAATTTTATAGGTTTGAACGTTGCGTTCTTTTCGTTTATGATACGACAAAAACCTAGCCGGGTGAAGCGATCGATTCCGATATATTCGGCATTGTACTTACTACCATCCATCATTATAATCTCAATTGATTTCGGCTCGGCGCTTATCTGCACGCCCGACATCACCGAAAACGGATCGTCGCTGTTAATCGGCGTTCCGTCGAACATTACCAGACCGTCGGTGGTAACTATCGTACCGATCCCTCTGCTTTTAACTTCCGTGGTCTGGGTGCCGAACGAAACCTCGGCGACAATATTGACCGAAACGGCGTATTTCTTTATTTTCTTGTCGAGTGATGCGAAATCAAAATTCTGCGCCACTGTTTGACCGGCACATATCAATAATATGAATATGGAAAATAGAATTCTCACCTTACCGCTCCTTTACCCATCGTTGTTTTCTGGTTCATGCCCATCCGTTTTAATCGGAATAAATTTGGTACTTCCCAGTCGGTTAACCGTCAACAATATCTTTTTCTGCCCCGCTGAGGTCAGACTGTTATATTTTTCCGAGAAGATATCAAAGGTCGGAGTCGGTTCGTCGTTTACATTAATGACGACATCACCGGGTCGCAGCCCGCCATCAGCGGCTGGACCAACCCGTTTTACGCCGGAGACAAAAACACCGAGAGTGTCCTCAAGTTGATTATCGACCGCCATCTGTTTGGTGACCGCCTTAACCGTAAAGCCCCAATCCTCGCATTCAAGATCACGGCCGAGAATCTCACCCAGTTCATGAGTAATTACTTCGACATATATCGTCTTGTCATCGCGACGAACCGTCAAATCTATTTTTGAGCCGATCGGGTAGTCGGCAATCTTTTTGTAAAAGGAGGGTAGCTCTTCGGCAAATCGGACCGAGACAGGATTATTATCCAGTTTAAGAATAATATCTCCGGCCTGTAATCCGGCCTCCTCGGCCGGCGAACGGGAGTCAATCGAGGCAATCAGAACACCCTCATTACGGGCGGTTCCGAACCAGCCCTCAAGATCCTGTAAACCCTGACATTTAACACCGATCCAGCTTCGCATTACTTTGCCGTTTTTCAAAATCGCGTCAATTACTTCCTTGACAATATTGATTGGAATGGAAAAACCAAGATTATTGGCAAACATAGTCGCGCGTGAATTAATTCCGATGACCCGCCCTTTTAGATCGACCAGCGGCCCGCCGGAGTTTCCGGGATTGATAGCCGCATCGGTCTGGATCCAATTATTATAAATTCCGGTTTTTTCGCCCGATGGTAATCGTGCTTCACCGGAAAAATAACGGTCGGTGGTCGAAATGACACCGTAGGAAACCGAACGGGCCAGCGCCAGCGGCGAACCCATGGCCAGAACGTACTGCCCGACCTGTAATTCATCCGAATTGCCGAATTCGGCAATTGACAGAGGCGCCTTATGCTCGCTGAGATCAAGTTTGATGATTGCAATATCGGTCAGGGGATCGCCGCCGATCAATTCGGCTTTGATCTGTTCCTTATCATAAAGAGTACAAATAATTCTTTCAGCTTTGCCGGCGACATGAAAATTGGTCACCACATATCCTTTACTGTCAAAGATCACGCCCGAACCGATAACCGACTGCTTGCGGATTTTGCCGGTCCGATAATCGGTAATAACCGGCTGGATATGCACCAGGGCTGGCAGGACCTTATCGCGTGAGTCATAGATTGCATTCTGAAGCGAGAGATTAACGCCCGAAGCAATGGTCGTATTCAGCAGGGCCAGCGCCAAAAGCAGGTAAATTATTTTCATCAACTTCTCCATCGGCAAATTGTACGTTTAAACCTGTTAAAAGTTTGTCTCTTTATCTTTCGAGAATAAATAAGTTTTATGGGTCGGGCAAGACCTATTTGAATTGGGCGATAATCCCGGCCTATGGCTTGAATTAATATATAAAAACACAATTACTAATTATCCGTATTTCGGCTATGATTTAAGTGGTGGTGGCGAGGGTGGCGGCGTCGGAGGGGTGGGTGGCGCCGGATATAAATAGTCAGGCGGTCTGTATTTCGAATCGGCATCGACAATATCGCGGGTTCCGAATCGGGTCAATAATGATGCGCCGACACCGGCGGTGGCGCCGATCGACCAGATAATAATGGCTATAACCATAAAGGCTATCGCCAATCCCTGACTGAAATCAGTGGAGGATATCATAAAGAGTGACATAAAAATCCAAAATGAGTAAAGAGCGATAATGCCTGTGACAATATTTCTAAGCTGCGAACTTTCTCCGCCCCAAATATACCGGCCGATAATTCGGCCTACCAACTGACCAAAGGCAATAGATCCCAGAACGACGGCTATCAGCAAAGCAATCGGAAGTGCGAAAAGGGCCACCGGAATACCGACGATAGTCAACATTAATAGGCCGAATATTGGGGCATAAAGAATCCAGACTAAAAAACCGACTAAAAACGATTTGATAAAATTATGTCGCAGACAGCTATTTATCCGGTTTACCGGATTTTTTATGATTGATGCGGATAAAAATCCGGCCAATAATAAGGCTATCAGGATAATCAAATTGATC
>CAZJLX010000263.1:0-963 GCA_964546545.1 uncultured Ignavibacteriaceae bacterium
TTCCACGCCCGTTTTCTTGCAAGGGTAAGGCGCGTGATCTGAGTTGAATCATCTTAACCTCTCCAAAACCTTCATCAATTATATCGACCATTACCCGGCCTTTATTAACCGTTAAATCGATTTCAATAATTTTATCGGGATTAAGCTGGTTACCGTGAATCAAAGCATTGGTAAATCCTTCCGAAATGGCCAGCATTATTCGATGAAACATTAGAGAGGGTATTTCGGCTCGTATTAGAAATTCTTTGACTTTCTCATACATTAAAGCCTCATTTTTCGGCTCGGAACGAAATTTAAACAGCTCGTGTAACATATTATTCTATATTTATATTTAACTTCATTATTGTGAAATCATCTACCGATTCTTCGCTGCCACCCTCGACAAAACGATTGATCCATTCTTTCACTTTGACACAAAACTCGGAGGCCGAAACATCATGCCCGGCCAATAGAACTTGAATCGCCCGCTCAGTTCCAAAAAGATCGTCATAAGCATTGGCCGCTTCGGTCAAACCGTCGGTAAATGCAAACATCGAATCGCCTCTGGAAATCGTCCGGACACCTTCGATATATTTGGCATCCGGGAATTGCCCGACAAAGGTGCCACCCTCTCTTAATTCCACGATTGACTCGCTGACCGAATCCCAGAAGAGGGGTGGCAGATGGCCGCCATTACAGTAAACCAATTTTTTCTTAATCAGATCAAACCGGGCGATAAATAAAGTCGCAAACATCTCATGACTCTTAATAATACCGTCGCAAAGTGTACTATTGAGACTGGCCATTAATTTATTGGTGCTGATTTGGGAATTGTTCTTAATTTCAGATTTGATAATAGCCGAAGTGGCTGTCATTACCAGCGCCGCCGGAATCCCTTTGTTGGAGACATCGCCGATAACGACATAAAATTCGGACTCATTTAATTTGACGATATCGTAAAAGTCTCCCCCAACTTCGCGGGCC
>CAZJLX010000263.1:973-4367 GCA_964546545.1 uncultured Ignavibacteriaceae bacterium
TTATTTTCACCTCGCTGTCGGGCAAAATAGTCTCCTGTATTTGTCGCGCAATGGCCAGTTCCTGTTCGATTTTTTGCTTTTTTAACGATTCAGCCAGAAGAAGACAATTGTCAATGGAAACGGCCGCAAAATTGATCAGCATATCGACATTATTTTTATCATCTTCGGTAAAACAGCCCTCATTGACCTTGTTGATGATCACAATTGTACCATGACACCGGTCACTCGATTTAATCGGCAGTGCCATATAACTGCTGATGCTGGGGCCATGATTTAATTCCTGTTCGAAGTTTTCAACCAGCAGCGCTTTGCCGGTACGATAGCAATAATTCGATATATCTTCGTTATCCTTATAAAGAATACTTTTTATAACAGAATCATCGACACCCCAATTGACCTTAGAGGTTAAGACGCCGTTTTCTTCAAGTTGAATTAAACCGACTTCGCCCTCGACCATCCGAATAGACATCTCCATGACAACCGAGAGGATAGTGTCAATATCCCTTATTGACGTAATCATGGCCCCCATTGTGGCCAGATCATTTAGGGTCCATTGGGATTTTTGAAGGCTCCGTTTGAGTTCCTGAATCTGTTGTTCGTTTACTTCATACTTCGTCATGCCTGTATAATCGGCAGTTAAGACATAACTTTTATATGGATTCAGACAAAAGGTAGGTTAGACGACAGCTTCAACGCATCAAGACACTGCCATTCAACAACTTGGTCTATCACGTGGAAAATGTCAACTCTTTTTTCGGACTTTAATCCTGATTGGGACCCCCTCAAAATCGAATCTCAGCCGAAGTTGATTTTCGATATACCGTAAATAACTTTTTTGAAGATAGCTGGGGAAATTACAGAAAAAAAGGAACGTCGGTGGCTGGGTTCCGGCCTGAGTGACATAATTTAATTTAATGTACTTACCCCTGACCGCGGCCGGTGGCTGTTTTTGAACAATCTCTTCGAGGATATTGTTAAGCTGCGAAGTTTTTATCTCGCGGTTCCAGTTTTGATAAACCCGGTCTATAAGAGGCATGGTCTTGATTACCCGCTGACCGGTCAAAGCCGAGATAGTAATAATCGGTATATATGATAAAGTTTTGGCATCGGCTTTAATATTTTCGATTAATTTATCGGCCGTACGCTCATCTTTTTCAATCAGATCCCATTTATTAATTGCCATAACAAGGCCGCGACGGGCATGCGCCGCATCTTCAATAACTTTTAAATCCTGCACCTCAAGGCCGCGCTCGGCATCGATCAAAACCAAAGCAACATGACAGCTCTCAATCGCGCGAATGGTTCGCAGAGTGGTAAAGTACTCGATATCTTCTTTTACCTTCGCTTTGCGTCTTAACCCGGCCGTATCAATCAGAACATATTTACGTCCCTCAAAATTAAAAGGGGTATCGACCGCATCGCGGGTCGTTCCCGGAGTCGGTGACACAATGGTTCTTTCTTCCCCCATCAACCGGTTTATAAAAAGCGACTTGCCGGCATTGGGACGACCGATTACCGCGATCCGAACCGCGTCCGGATTTTCATCTTCGACCGCCTCCGGTATCGCCTCGGCAATGGCATCAAGTGCTTCGCCGATACCCCGACCGCCGGTGGCCGAAACCAGCAGCGGTTCACCCAGACCTAGGCGAAAAAATGCAAACCGCTCGGCTTCATCCGATTCATTATCAGCCTTATTCGCCAGAAGAATTATCTTTCGTTTCGATTTATGCAGCAGACGAGCAATCCGTTCATCAACCGCATCAACCCCGGTTTTACAATCGACAATCAGGATTATCAGGTCGGCCTGGTCAATCGCCACCTGCGACTGCTCGAGAACCAGGCGACTGATTCCGGACTGCGAATCGGGAATCATCCCGCCGGTATCTATTAAATAAAACTGTCGACCGTTCCAGTCGCATAAGGAATAATTGCGATCTCTCGTAACACCCGGAGTATCATCGACGATAGCCAGCTTCCTTTTCAAAAAGCGGTTAAAAATCGACGATTTCCCGACATTGGGTCGTCCGATTATGGCTACCAATGGCAGACTCATACAAATATCTCCCGAATCGTATCAACCATACTGTACTTACCGACAATTACTTCACAACCCAGCTTTTTTCTGAAATCGTCAAGAGCCATATCATCAAGGAAAAGGTTATCATTGTTGAGACAATTCGGCGGCGTCAGAGTGACGCTTTTTTCTTTTACTTTTTTGGCCGCACGTAATAAATCTCGCCCGGTGAGTAGCCCCGACACAGTTACATTTCTGCCCCAGAATCTGTTTTTGACCGCGAATACAGTTATATTAAATCCGATCTGTTTTAAATATGGAGCCACATTTTCATTTATGACTTTGTAAGCCGACTCACCTGTCAGACAGGTTATCTTTTTTCTTTTCTTATTTTCGATGTTCATTAAATATTTTTTCCGCCGGTTAAAATCAGTCAGCATATAACGAGTCATACCGATTCCGTTTTCAAACTGCTCCATCTCCTCATATTCCGAAATTTTCGGAAACTGCTGCCCGGCCAGAATATAAAACTCATCGGCGGCAAAGGCAAAACGATTGTCCGATTCTTTTAGAAATTGTCTTTGCTTTTTATGGATAAAATCCAGAATATTTTTTGCCTCATCGGGTCGTACCGTTCTCAGTCTGGTCAGCCCTTTGCGGTATTTGGTCAAACCGATTGGCACCACACCGACCGTCCGCACCCCGGGATATAAAGAATATAAATCGTCGATAGTTTTTTCCAGATGACGGCCGTCATTTATCTCAGGACAAACAACAACCTGAGTATGAAAGACGATTCCCTTATCGATCAGTTTTTTAAGCAGATCAAGAATCGACGGCAGGTTGCTGTTTCTGAACATTGACCGGCGCAGATTATCGTCGGTCGTATGAATCGACACATACAAAGGCGACAACCTCTGCCTGATTATTCTCTTTATATCATCCCCGTTTAGATTGGACAACGTCACAAAATTGCCATGCGTAAATGAGAGTCGATAATCATCATCTTTGATATAGAGCGATTTGCGCATGCCTTTCGGCTGCTGATGCACAAAACAAAAAATACATCTGTTTTTACAGCGGAGTATTTTTTGATCCCTAAAAGTCAGGCCGGGATCGGGCAGATAATCGAAATTAAAACTGTGAATTGTGCCTTTTTGATCCTCAAAATCGAGCCGAACCGGCTCGTCATCGAGGCAGTACATATAATCGATCCGGTCGCGGACTTCATCCTGATTTATCGCAATCAGGCGAAAGCCGGGCCGAACCAGTCCGAAAAGCGGCGAATCTTTATCTACGGCGACAATTTCCATAACCATAAAAATAGCGGGCGATGGGGGTCGAACCCACGACGTCAAGCTTGGGAAGCTTGCATTCTAC
>CAZJLX010000264.1:0-4366 GCA_964546545.1 uncultured Ignavibacteriaceae bacterium
CTCGATGCTTCGGACCAGATCGCCGCCGAGGGTGTAAATCCGCAGCGTACATTTATCCGGAAGATTGGTGAATTCCAGTTCATGCAGATATTTATTAGGCTCGAAATTCAAAGCATTCTTGGACGAGCGCCCGATATACGGATCGGGTACGACCCGGATATTCTTCAATTCCGCGGCCGCCGCAGAACTGTTAACGCCGTCCACCTTAAACGAGAAAACATCGTCGGCACCATTGACCGGCGCACCGTAGACCGTCAGTATATCTCCGTTCTGGTACCCGGTGCTGGTCGGATCCATATAGAAAAACCAGGCATGATTATACGGGAATCCTTCCGGATGAGAGCTTCCATCATACGGAATATCGACAATAATAATATGATCGTAATCCTGCGGATCCCAAACCTGATCGAAGTCCTGGTCATAAATCTCGGCTATCACCTGATAATTAAGAGTCGTATTCCAGACTTCAAAAGGAAGACTCATCGGAGTCACATCATCATACCACCAGTACCCTTCCGAACCTGTCGCAGTAAAGCGTAATTCATAAGTCGATCGGAAATGTTTATCGGAACCGAGAGGATACGGCGGATTGAAAAGTGTACCCATCGGGCCATACATTTCCCCGAGTCTGATGGTCGTATCATTGACTGTCGCGAATCCGGTCTGGACTATTGAAGCCGGCATCCGCTCACCCTCATTGCGCACAACCGCCCGTATACCTTCGGCAATCTCATACATACCCGGGTCACCCGTCACAAGAGTCTGATTTTGAAGCACCCAGGTGGTATCATCAGCCGCTTCGTCAACACGGATCAGATTCCAATAGGTGACATAATCGGTTTCGGTGAAAACGATATAATATTCGTCATCCATAAGTTCGGCATCATCGAATATTATCGGATAAACCTCCCCTTCCGAGGGGGTCGAGCTGTTCAGAACCAAATGGTTTACCGTGGCCAGAGCATCATAATGTCCAGCCGGATCCGAACGCGGCGTAACCGTAACCGCGTTGACATCGCTCCCCGGGCTTCCGAAACCATTCTGAAGAGCATCAATCGGGATCGTTGAATCGCCATTATCAAAGGCGACCAAACAGTACCAGTATTCCACACCATTGGTAAGATTGGTATCGGTAAAAGAATGCTGAATCGGATCACCCGCACTTTCCACCTTAAAAGTGGCTACCGGAGTATAGTCAAATTCAAGACAGGTGTTACTGGTCTTGTAATTTTTCTTACCCCAGGTATAGCCCAGGTTGGTCGAACGATACAGCTTGTATCCCTTAAAATCGGCGACGCCGCTTAACGGATCAACATCGACTTCCGATGTATCACTCCAGCTTAAGTACACTTTCTTATGGCCGGCACGAACCGTCAAGGATGGTTCCTTGGGCGGCTGCGGTCCGACATAATTATTATCATATAATGTCTGAGCCATCTGGGCATTTTCATTGAATTCTTCCAGATCGGCTCCGGCAATAATGGCATAAACGACACGAACTGTCTTGCCGGCCGTCAGATCGATTCCGCGGGTACACTGCAGATAATATTGATCCCGTTCCGACAGCGTAACATCATACTGCTCGGAATTCAGGACACTATATCGATCAGGATCATTATCGGGAAGATCTTCCCATTGGCCGGTTCTGAAAGCGGTCATACCGATATTATCCGGTGTTTCCAGATATTTGGTCCCCATTATACCGGTCGTAACCGATCCGCCCCAACCCTTATCATAGCCATCAGCGTCATAGGTCCAGGCCAGGTTTTCCGTACTGTCAAAATCGACCAGGTCACCCAGACGGCCGTTTTCGCCGGTTCCGTCCGGGCCGCCGATATCGAAATCGCAATAAATACCGAAGGCAAAATCGGAATAATCATTGGTTGAAGCATTGGTAATCTCAAGGATGACAAACATAATATCTTCATTGTAGCAGTAGTTCCACTGGCAGATAGTCTGGGAGATTTCAAGTCCCAGAGCGGTCGGGGCATTGCCGTCTTCATAACGAACAAATGACTGCTGCAATCCGGTCGGTCCGCCGGAATAATATGCAGAATCACCCACCGAATAAAGCTGATTGTAAACCCAGGCGCCGCTGTCGGCATCATAAACTCGCCAGCCATAGGCCGGATTGCCGTGCCCGGCCCCAACCGTATCGGTCATGTCATAGTTAAATCTGGTCGTGTCGGTCGACAGATGAATTCCATAGGCCGTCGTATCCGATATCAGCGACGGCAACGGTCGGAAATCATCATCCGAATTGGCTACTACCGTATCTCCGGACGGCATCGTGGCACCCATCCAGAACATCATTTCGCCGATATAATTATGGCCGGAATTTTTTGGCCATTCACCGGAGGGGTAATCATAATAGTAGTAACCGCCGATATAACCCCAGTTGTCAACGGTAGTTACTATATTACCCTTATCATGGGTAATCTGGTCGATGACATCCGGCGACGGAACGGCCGATTCCTGGGCCTTGCTCCAGAGGTCTCCTGATGTCAAGAACAACAGTAAAACCAGAAGCAACCCGGCCGTTCTTGAAATTTTAATATTTCTTTCCATGTTATAACCTCTTTAAAAGTTAAATTCAAGTCCCAGTCTGACTTTTCGAGGAGCGGAGTAATTTTGGGGATCGTTTGCAATCAATCTATAATAACGATTGACATCTTCAGCTGTCAGCGGACCGCTGCCGTCCGGATCGGAAGTATCTTCATAGCGGCGACCGTTGTCGTTGGGAAGTCCGGTGTTGGAATATACATTGACAACATTCAGACGATCAAAGAGGTTGGTAACCTCAACAAAGAATGAGAAATAATTACTGCCGCGCGAAACATAAAAGTCCTTGTTAAACCGGACATCAACCGAATAGGTCGACGGCATCCGACCGCCGTTGATACTGCCGTAACGCAGACCATTATTATCGGTCTTGGTGTACGGCAAACCGGTGCCATAGCGACCGGCCAGGCTGAGTCCCCAGGCACCCGGAAGCGGAAGACCGAAGAGACTGGCTTTCCAGTCGCGCGGGACCCGATAGTTCAATGAGAGCGTCGCCTTATGACGCTGATCAAATGAAAGCGGATATTCCTGCACCGGCTTGATCGAATCATTCGTGTTGGCGATGTAATTATAATAGCCCTCATAAGCCGACGAGGAATTTCCCTTGGCAATCATATAGCTGTAAACAAACGAGCCGAACAGATTGCCCCGAGCCACCTTCTCAATAGTTATATCAAGCCCTTTTACTGAACCATAATCTTCATTAACGAAGGCGGTTACCGGACTATTGCCATATAATCCGATTTCCGTGGTGGCCACCAGATTTTCAATATCCTTATAATAGGCGGTCACATCAAGACGGACATCCTCGTTAATCATATGGTTCAGACCGAGTTCATAAGCGATTGTTTTTTCCGCCTTCAGATCCGGATTACCGACCAGCGGCAAACCGGAACTCAGGTCTCCATCAACATTAGTATACATATATATGTAGTTGGGAACCTGGAAGAAGTAACCATAGTTAAAGCGGATTAAAGTGTTGTCGGATATCGGATGCGAAACACCGAGTCGTGGTGATATTTGATGCTTGGAATCGGATTTCACTTTGGATTCCGACTTATTCAGAACATTGGGCCAGTACTCAACCTCCGAATTCATATAATCCCATCTTATACCGGCATTAATGACAAAATCGCGCAACTCCATCTTATCCTGTAAATATATAGTCGAATAAACCGGAGCATGCTGATATTTCTCGCCATAGGGAAAGAGGTTGAAAAACTGCTTTTCATCCCAGAAAATGTCATAGACTCGATATTCCGCACCAAAACTGAGTTGATTGTATTTATTAAACTGATTGGTCCAGTCAAGCGAGACAGCATCATAGGCGGTATGCCGATCGTGATAAACAGGATCAAAATCATTTCCGCTCGTAAAACCGGTCAAATAATAATCGGACGAATACTGATAATTGTCCTCATGAATAGTACCATCGTATCGATCCAGTGAATCCTCGGAATATCCGGGCCATTCATCCCAATACAGATCAAAGAGATGTTCTGGCGCCGATTTGGTCCCGGTATAAAAATGGTTATAAGAAAAGGAGAGAACCGATTTCTCGTTAAGATTATAATTACCCTTTAAACCATACAGGTAACCTTCGGTTCTGGTGATTCCCAAACCGTCAAGATTAAAATCATACGAAACGCCATTGACGTCGGTATGATTATAATTTTCGCCCTCAGCCCAGTAGTAACTTCCGGTTCCGGTCAGTTTTAAATTCGGACTGGGCTGGAAATTAACCTTACCCGTCTGTGAATAACTGAGATAGTCATCATGCGGCAAATAGCCTTCATCATGCAGG
>CAZJLX010000265.1:0-4352 GCA_964546545.1 uncultured Ignavibacteriaceae bacterium
GGTGGCGAAGGTCCTGCTGGATAATTTTGGCATTGAAAAAGGGTTGATGACTACGATCCACGCCTATACTAACGATCAGAAAATTCTCGACCTGCCTCATAAAGATCTTCGTCGCGCCCGGGCGGCGGCGATGTCGATGATTCCGACCACAACCGGTGCGGCCAAAGCGGTCGCCCTGGTGATTCCGGAATTAAAAGGCAAACTGGATGGCGGCGCAATTCGTGTCCCGACCCCGGATGGCTCCCTGGTTGATTTGACAGTGATACTTGAAAAAGAGGCGACAGTTGAGCAAATCAACGCCAGGATGAAAGCCGCGGCTGTCGGGCCGATGAAAGGTATTTTAGAATACACCGAAGAGCCGATTGTCTCAATCGATGTTGTCGGTAACTCGCACAGTTCGGTTTTTGATGCCCAGAAGACTATGGCGATGGGCAGGTTTGTTAAGGTCTTCTCGTGGTATGATAACGAGTGGGGCTTTTCCTGCCGCATGGTCGACATGATAAAAAGGATGCTTTAAATTTAAAAAACCCCCGTAAGGGGGTTTTATTATTTGAGGTAAAAATGGACAAATTATTAATTTCTGATTTAAACTATAACGGCAAAAAAACTCTGATAAGAGTTGATTTTAATGTCCCGCTGGATAAGGACCAGAATATCACCGACGACCGTCGTATTGTCGGCGCTCTGCCGACAATTAAGAAGATAATCGGCGACGGCGGCAGGTTAATTCTCTGCAGTCATCTCGGCCGCCCCAAAGGTAAAGTTGTCACTGAGATGTCGCTTAAGCCGGTCGCCAAAAGACTTTCCGAATTGCTCGGACAGAAAGTATGTTTCGCCCCGGATTGTATAGGCGACGAAGTGAAAAAAATGGCCGATGCTCTCAAGAATGGTGAGGTTCTGCTTTTGGAAAACCTTCGCTATCATGCCGAGGAAACCGACAACGATCCTGCTTTTGCCAGACAACTGGCAGGTTTGGCCGAACTTTATGTCAACGATGCCTTTGGCAGTGCCCATCGGGCGCATGCCTCCACCGAAGGAGTGACGAAATATATCGATCGCTGTGCCGGTGGTTTCCTGATGGAAAAGGAATTGAAATATCTCGGCGGGGCGCTCACCGAACCGAAACGACCCTTTGTGGCGATACTTGGCGGGTCCAAGATATCGGGCAAGATTGATGTCATTGAAAACCTTATGAATAAAGTCGATGCGATTATTATCGGCGGCGGCATGGTCTTTACCTTTTTCAAAGCGATGGGCCGGGAGATTGGCGGATCACTTTTGGAGGAAGATAAGGTTCAATTGGCCGGAGAGATTCTTCAGAAGGCCAAAAGCAAAGGTCTCAAACTGATTTTACCGGCCGATTGCGTGGTGGCATCGGAAATCACCGATGAGGCGGCGACCTCGGTCGTTTCATCCGATTCGATACCGCCCGACAAAAAAGGACTCGATATCGGCCCCGAAGCGGTTAAACAGTTTCGCTCAGAACTGGAAAGGGCAAAAACGGTTGTCTGGAACGGCCCGATGGGTGTTTTTGAAATTGAACAGTTTTCAAAAGGAACCTATGAAATAGCCCGAATCCTGGCCGATATCACAGCCAAAGGAGCCGTGACGATTGTGGGTGGGGGAGATTCCGCCTCGGCCGTCAGCAAATGCGGCCTGGATGATAAACTGACTCATATCTCAACCGGAGGTGGGGCCTCACTGGAGTTTCTTGAAGGCAAAACGCTTCCCGGAGTAGCCGCACTGACCGAAACCGGAAAGGTGAAGGCATGAGAAAAATAATAATTGCAGGCAATTGGAAGATGAATAAAACCAACCCGGAAGCGATCGAATTCGTACGCGGATTGGTCGAGCGGGTGGGGGAGACAGAAAAGGCTGTCGTCCTCATTTGTCCACCTTTTACAGCTATAAGCGAACTCTCCGGTTATTTAAGCGGAAGTAAAATCCAGCTTGGCGGGCAGAATATGTATTTTGAAGAATCTGGCGCATATACCGGCGAAATCAGCCCAACCATGCTCTTGACATCGGGATGCCGTTTTGTTATACTGGGTCACTCGGAAAGGAGACAAATCTTTTCCGAGAGTGATAAAGATGTGAATAAGAAGGTTAAACTGGCCTTGCACAGTGGCTTGTTGCCGATAATATGTGTCGGTGAGCTGCTGGAGCAGCGCGAACAAGGTTTGACCGAGGAGGTAATCGGCGCACAAATCGATGGCTCGTGTGATGGTTTGACCGAAGATAATTATCGGAAGATTGTTGTAGCCTATGAGCCGGTTTGGGCAATCGGGACGGGCAAAACAGCCACGCCGGAAATGGCTCAGGATGTACACCGCTTTATCAGAGAGAAATTGAAATCAAAATGCGGCGCTTTTGCCGAAAGGATTTCGATTTTGTATGGCGGTTCGGTCAAGAGTGATAATGCCGCCGGACTCATGTCGCAGCCTGATATTGACGGGGCCTTAATCGGTGGCGCCTCTTTAAAACTGGATGAGTTTGTCAAAATTATAAATTCTGTATAGACGGAGGAAGATAGATTGTTTACAGTCTGGGTGATATTTCATACTATTATCTGCATCCTGCTGGTAGTTGTGGTCCTGATGCAGTCGGCCAAAGGCGAGGGCCTGGCCGGTGCTTTCGGAGGCGGTGGTACTGGTCTGACCGGTGCTGTTTTTGGCGGACGCGGCGCGGCTTCATTTCTTTCGAAAGCTACGACGGTTTTGGCGATTGTATTTATGGTTAATTGCGGTGGCCTGGCCTTTTTATCGAGTAGCGGTTCACAAATTGGAACTCCCGATGCCGTAGAAGGTTCGGTTGTAACCGAACAGGCTCAGCGAGAGATGGAACGTCAGGCGCAACAGCAGCAACAGATGCCGCTTGATTCATCGAATGTGTTTCAGACCGGCGATACCGGCGCCATTGATCTGGAATCGCTGATGCCGGCCGACAGTGGTAATTAAAGCATTGAATTAAATTCGATGCGGGAGTGGTGGAATTGGTAGACACACCATCTTGAGGGGGTGGCGCTTAATCGGCGTGGGGGTTCAAATCCCCCCTTCCGCATAAATGTAAAACTCCCCGCTTATCTGAGCGGGGAGTTTTTGTCTTAAACAGTGGAATTTTCCGTTACATTTTGCTATCTTATTCGCCTGTATTGTACGAAAAGGCAACTGGAACAGCAACCGGAGGTAAACCCAATATGACCAAAACGATAATTATTTGTCTCGGAATAATACTGTTTTGTATGACATCAGTTAATGCCGAGGGAATTCTCGGTTTTGTCGGTCTTAAAGTCGATGCCGAATCGCAATATTCTATGTGGTTTACCAGCGATGACGATGACAACGAAGAAAATACCGGTCATGCCATCGATTATGATTCAGAAGGTGCCGCAACCTGGTCGATCGCCGGGGCTTTGAGATACAAAGACGGAACCTGGATCGGTGGCCGTATACAGCGGCCTTTTGGTAACGCCGTTCATCAGGATGAAATTCTCGAAAAAACAACCACTGCAACGACATCTCTCGAAGACTATATGTTTTATCTCGAATTTTTCCCCTTAAGAAAAATTAGCAGCAATCCTTTTGTTGTTTTCCTCTCAAAATTACGACTGGACTATCGTCGCAACTATTACTTCGGAAAAGGAACCGCGGTCGAAACATCTATTTTCGCCAACCGGGCGGGGGAGAAGGTTCTGCTAAATGTTGGCGAATCGTTTCAGTTTCGGGCCGATTTTCAGGACTGGTATTTATATATAATGAGAAAACGTATGGCCAATGGTGGTCAGTTTCATTTTGGCTTTTACCGGTCAGTCTTAAAAAAACCGCATGAGTCAATTATTAATACAAGTGGACCGGCACCTGATTATACCAATGGCGATCTGGTTGTCGAGACAAAAATTACCGGCTACGGTCTTGCCTTTCGATTGGAACGAGCCTCATTTTATTCGTTATTCCGAGTCGGAATAGTAGAATTTGAGCCGCAGGCCGATATTAAAGAATTTCAACTATACCAAAGCAAAGGCAGTTTTGCTTTTCTAATGGACCTTCGCTGGACGCCAAGGTTTAATCTGTCCGGGACAAGTAAAAGGCATACGATTTACTTAAGCCCCACAATGGGATTTCTATTTCGGTTTGATTTGCTTAATTCAAACACCGAAGGTTTGTCTGTCATTGATACTGAACTATCGATGGATATCCTAATCGATGCCGGACTCAGATTCCAATGGATGTTTTAAAGGATATTTTATTGTCATAAAGTCTCTCTTGCGTATAAATCAAAAACCCCTGCCCGAATAGGGCAGGGGCTGTTTGGATACTTGAAGGAATAAAAAGATCACGCTTTCTTAAACAGAT